>JAFCFG010000044.1 GCA_017608725.1 Candidatus Iainarchaeum sp. | reverse complement strand
GCAAATCCCGGCTGCAAATTAAGCCCATACTTCGCTCTGCTCAGTATGGGCTGTGCTCGCTTCGCTCGCCCTAGCCGGCAAATCCCGGCTGCAAATTAAGCCCATTCTCGCTACGCTCGAATGGGCTGTGCTCGCTTCGCTCGCATTTTAGAATTGCCCCAGCGTTTTTTGCCCGGCAAAATCCTTTCCTACTCTCTCTTCCCTAAGCAATTCCCTGCCTTTTCTTTCGAATTCCTCTTTGCTGTTGCAAATCACCGGCTTGCCATAATTGCCACCGCCGCCAGGAATGTAGTGAACCCAGCCCTGCCTGAAGGCATTTATTTTCTGCTCCACCCTTGGGTTAACTTCCCTTAGCTCTTCCAATGGAGCGTCAACCAAAGCATTTATTTCTGTGCCAAACCTTTCAACAAAGTCCTGCCACATGCTTTGAACGGTTGTTGCATTAATGCTCTGGACATCCAACGCTATCTGGATTATTTCAGCCAAGGGGACAGAGTGCATGTAAGGGGGCCTGAAATCAGGGTGCTCTTCCTTGCCATCTGAAAGCATTTCAATTCTGTCCCGAACGCCTCTCTTAATGCTTCCTCTGCATTTGGGGCAGCGCCAATTCAAATTCCTTGCTTGCTCCAAGGAGAACCTGCTATAACAGGCATTGCATGCTGTCATATGGTACTTTCCCTCCCTTGGGTCAAGGCCAACATTCAAAGTAACCCTCTTCTCTTCCTTTTGCTCCAAAGCCTTTTTCAATTCCTTAAAACTTGGCTGCTTCATCTCAATCCTTGTAAATTCCCTGCCGATTCTGTAGGGCCAGGGGCTGTGGGAATCCGAACAGGTCAAAAACTGGTATTCCCTGTTCTCTGCAATCATATCTGCATAGTGCGTGTCAGCGCTAAGCCCCAATTCCAAAAAGTGAATCTTTTCCCCCATTGAACCATATGCTTTCCTGACACTGTCAAAGAAAGCGTAAACAGAGAAGTAAGGGGTAAAGGCGTGCGCTGGCCCGATGATTCCGCCTGCGTCAATTACTTTTTCAGCAATCTCCTCTGGGCCCAGCCTTATCACAGGCCTGCCGCATCCCCACGAATCAAAAACAGCCTTTCCCTTCAGAGATTCCTTCAAGTTCTCTGCAGCTGCAAAATCAGGCAAAAAAACAAGATGGTGGATTCTCTTATTGCACTGCACTTCAACCTGTGGAATGAAGTAAACCTGCTCCTTCTTATCTTGGAAAACGCCGTTATCCTTTTCAAGAATGTTCTCCTTCAAGTGCTTGAACCAAGTTCCCTGCAGCAAATCAGCTGTTCCGCATACATCAAGGCCCTTCAACTTGCTTTGCTCTGCAATAACTGGAACAAGCATGTGTTTGCTTACCCCTGAGCTATATGGCCCGTGAAAATGCAGGTCACAATTGAATTCACTCATTTTACCCGAACCTTTAATGCCCCATGTGGATTCTGAGTGTTGAATTTATGTCCGTGATGGCAACTGCTGCTTGGTGTGCTGCCCTCTCAACAAGTGTTGCAAGGAACACCCTGCTTGCCTTGTGCTTTTCCCCATTTTTGGTTTTTACATATATTGGCCCCTTTAATTTGTCAAGAACATTTTCCAGATATAGGTTTGCAAGCCTGTCTTCTTCAACAAACTCACGGGCTATTGAACTCATTTTTGCAATTGCTTCAGGGATGCTTGCCCTCTTTCCAATAATATTTCTAAATTTGCCCAGTTTTTCGGCAACGCCTATTTTTGGAGTCATCTCAATTCTGGCAAGCCTTTCAACCCTTGCCATGTGGGCTTTCGATAAATTTGCCTGCCTGGCATAGGCTTTCACAAGGTCAAACGCAACAGCATTAACCACTTCCATGCTTGGTATGCCAACAGGCTTTTCATTCAAGTGCTTTATGATGCTTGAATGCAGCCTTCTCTCCAGGGGCGTTTCCCGTTTCCAGAGCTTGAGTCTTCTTCTCCAATTCATTTGGGGCAGTAAAAGCTTTCCGGAAGCCCTTACATTTTTCCTTTTCCCTTTTCTAACTATTGCCATATCAAATATATAGTTAATAACTTTCTATAAAAGAGTATAGTTATGTTGAAATTGCGAGAAGCAGGCTTTTACAGGAAGCTGAAAAACAACCTTGTTCAATCCAATTTGTGCAGGAGAAACTGTGCAATAGCGGAATTATTTTTTTGAAGCTTTTGAATTCCGCTGATTTTTAATTAGTGGCTGCAGGGCAGCGGAACAACCCAAAGAAGAATAACCAGCGGAGCCCATAAAAATAAATATTGTAAAAAATGGGTTAAAAGTAGCAGAACAACCCAAAGAAGAATAACCAGCGGAACGCTGCTCTCTTTCGAGGGGTATATAAACAGAAAGAGTAGTATATATACTAGGTATTAGAGTTCTAAAAAATGGGTTTCAGATGGAGTTTAACACTTATTCTGACAAGACGATAAGCATAACTAAAGAAGAACTGAACAGATTGTATTGGAGTGAATGTTTGTCTATTAGGCAAATAGGAAAGAGACTGAATATTTGTGCTAGTACACTTCAAAAGTCCATGGTAAAAAACAATATTTCTAGGAGAGAAACGGCAAGAAGGCCTTTGAACAAACCAACAAAAGCGGTCGTTGAAAAATTCTATTTTAACCACTCTTTGCCTTTGGAAGACATAGTCAAAAAATTCGGCGTTTCTTATTGCACTTTTTTTAAGTGGCTTAAAGAATATAACATTCCAAAGAATAGAAGGGCCAGATTAGAAAAGCACACTTTTTCTGGCAATGCTGCTGAAAGGGCTTACCTTCAAGGCTTGGTTTTTGGCGATATTCATGTGCGAAGGCACTGCAGACAAATAGTTGCTGAATTGTCAACAACGCACCCTTCAATGATAGGCCTTTTTTGTAAATCATTTTCAGATTATGGTGTTATTCGAAAGAGTGCTAAGTATAACAAAAAGACCGGGAGGTTTGGTTGGGCAGTTCGAGTTTCACTTGATTCTTCGTTTAACTTCTTGTTATCAAGAAAAATCGAAGATCTTGAGGAGAAATACTTTTATCACTTTTTGGCTGGCTTTTTTGACTGCGAAGGTTGTTTATTTACTTACAATAATCATAATTATGTTGGTCTTAGCCTTCTTTTATATAATTGCAATAAAAGTGTTCTTGAGTACATCTTTAAAAATTTAAAAAATGATGGTTTTAATCCAAAGCTGATAAAGGTCTTTGATAAAGGTACAAAAATAACTGATGGCTATTATCGAGGAAAAGATCTTTGGGCAGTTGCTTTATATGCGCGTGATCAGGTAAAACATCTTGTGGAATATATGCCTTTTCGACATGATGAAAAATCACGAAAGGCCGGGATTGTTTTATCAACGGATTTCTCAAAAAAATGGAAAGGTGTTGTTAAGGCGGTAATATCTTTGCGTAATCAAATAAAAGAAGAAGTTAAGTTTTCTGTGTCTCAAGCTGCCGGCTAACGGAAGCCAAAGCAGGGAGTGATTTTGTGAAAGAGGCATTATTCTACAAAAAATTGGATAAGGGTGCAGTACAATGTCAGTTATGCCCCCATTTTTGCTTTATTGAAAAGGGCAAAAGGGGAAAATGCGGGGTTAGAGAAAATGTAAGCGGCAAACTCGTTTCTTTGGTCTATGAAAAGCTTTGTTCAATTGCAGTTGACCCAATAGAAAAGAAGCCTTTATTTCATTTTAAGCCCGGCACGGAATGCCTCTCAATTGCAACAGTTGGCTGTAATCTGTCCTGTAGTTTTTGCCAAAACTGGAAAATTTCCCAATTGCAAAACAAGGAGATATCTGGAGAAAAAATAACTGCTGAAAAAGTTGTACAATTAGCTCTTGAAAAAAACCTTCCAGGCATTGCATATACTTATACTGAGCCATTAATCGCGATAGAGTTTTATCTTGAAATAATGGAACTTGCTAAAAGCAAAGGACTTTACAATGTCTGGGTTTCTAATGGCTTTTCAAATCCCAATCCAGTAAAGAGGGTGAGCTCTTACTTAGATGCCGTTAACATTGATTTGAAAGGAGACACACAATTTTACAGCAAACTTTGCGGTGTTCCGAACAACAAACCAATCAAAGAAGCATTAAAAATCTACAAATCGCAAGGCGTCTGGGTTGAGGCAACAAACCTAATTGTTCCAGGCTACAATGATTCAGAAAAGGATTTTAAGGAAGTGAGTGAATTTGTTGCCTCACTGGGCCAGCTTGTGCCATTGCATTTCACGCGCTTCTGGCCAATGCACAAGATGCAGCATTTGCCTCCAACAGACCTAAGCAGGCTGCAGAAGGCAAAGGAAATTGCTTTGGAGGCAGGCCTGAAATATGTTTACCTTGGCAATGTAAGGGAAGAGGAAAGCACGAAATGCCCAGAGTGCGGTGCTGTCCTGATTAAGAGGTCTGGCTTCAGTGCAAAGCCAAGTGGCCTTTCAAAGGCTGGAAACTGTAAAAAGTGCGGTTTTAAGACAGGAATTGTTGTTTGAATAATTATTTTCTCCTTCTCCTGCGTTCACGCTCTTTTACCAATCTTCTTGCTGCATCCCTTGCCTCTGCCTTTGTTGCCCTGTACTTTTGCATGATTGCGTACAACTCTGCCTTTGCTTTCTTGTCGCCTCTTTTAATTCTTTCAATGAAGCCTCTTCTTTCCTTTGGTGTTGGGTAATAGGCATCAACTGTTTTCTTCAGCCTTCCGTTTACCAATTTCACAATAACGGCCAATTTTTCACTGATGCTTTTTTTTGGGAGGATTGTGCTTTGCCTGTTTTTCCATGGCACTGGGTTTGGCATTCCCAAATCGTGGTTTAATATTGTGGTTTGCTGGAACACGCATTGCAATGTGTATTCTCCCATCCCCTCTGTTCTAATTTCCCCAGGGTAAAAGAAAAAGCCATTTTTCATCAGTGCTGCTTTCGGTGTTATAAAGCGCCTGCCCTCAGCATCAATGTACTCCCCATTGCTTGTAACTAATAGCCTGTTTCCCACTGCTTTGCGGGCATATTTCACCAGGGCCGTTATTTCGGCAACCCCTGTTTCTTTTCCAATAGCCCGCGCAACTTTGCGGCTCCCTTTCCCGTAGATGTCAATGTTCGGGTCAATTATCAGAACGGCTTCTTTGTCTCTTGCCACTTGAAGAATTGTTTTATACCATCCCCTTGTAATTTCCTGCACTTCTGCCTCTGTTAATTTCCTGTCGGCTGTTCCTGGCTGAACCCTGTGGTAGAATGGGTGGATGATATAGTAGAATCTCCTGATTTCTTTGGCGCCTTTCCACATAATTAAGAATAGGCTAACCCGATTTATAATTTTGTGGGTTTAAAGCACACCGAAGAACCTAAGCACAAGCATTGCCCCGATTCCTGCCAAGCCAAATATCACGCTTACTGCAAGGCTTGGAAGAAAAGGCAGTTCTATTCCAATCACATATGTTACGATTGCCCAGCCAACTATGCCCAGAACAGTGTTTACGATTATTTTTTTCAGGAAGAAAAAAACCAGTATTGCTGCAATAACCAAGACAACGCCGCCAACAAGCAGGGTTGGGCTTCCTGCAAATTCCAATGCTTTTTCTGCTGCCTGCCCTGCCGCCTGGCCTGTTTTCTCTCCAAGGGCCGCAAGGGCGCTTTCAGGTATTTCAATTGCAAGCAAGGGCAGTGTTGCCATAGCATCTAATTCAAACCCCAAAATGATTTTAATTCAATCTTTGCTGTTTTTTTGAAAGAAATGCTTTTTCAATTGCCAAGGGTTTTAATTCCATAACTTCCATTCCTTTTGAAAAGAGGGGGTTTAAAAATTTTTTCAATCAGTTTTCCTTTTATGCCGCGCTTTACAGACGACCAGAAAATGATTGCCCTTGTTTTAATGCACGGGCCAAAAACAGCCGAGGAACTGAACAAACAGCTAAACATACCCTTCAACAAGATTAGTGACCAACTGCGCTCTATGATAAAGCTCGGCGTAATTGAAAAAGGCGGCTATCCCACTACTTACAAGCTGAAGAAGAAGATATACGAGGAAATAGTGAGGAGAAAGCAGATTGCTGAGAAGGACAGCAACAAGCTGAGGATCAGGGCCTTTATTGAGATGCAGGCAATAGAAAAAGAACTGCTCAAAAGGCAGATGCAGAAGCTGCAGGAATCAATGGAACAGGACAAGGATTTCACTATTTACAGCCTTGAAGCAGCCCCAATTGAGAAAGCCAGGGAATACTACAGCAGCTACTTTGAGCTGAATTTCAGCGCCAAAAACTTCTCTGCCCTGGTGAAATTCATGTTCTTCTATGGGCCAACCAGCGTGGAGGTAATAAAGCCAAACAAAGTAGAGTTCTCAGCCCAAGATTTGCAGGACGGCCTTGTTGAAATGGCTGACATGGTATTAAAATACAGCAGCTACATCCAGAGGCTTTTGAACAAAAAAGAGCTGGAGAAATTCTACCAAGAGCTATACAAATGATTCGGCAATTGCCTGCTTCCTGTTCTACAAAAGCAGTGATTTTTGCCTTGTTGCCTTTAAAAGCCTTCTGCTGGGCTTTTTTTTGACCGTAAAGTATTTAAATATGCTTAATATTATTGCATACTGAGTCTAGCTAGACAAACATGCCTTCACCTATCTATATAGATATGTAGGGCATTGACTAGACTTATTTTTGGTAAAGAACCTAGAAATATAAAGAACCTAGAAATATTGTGAGGTGAAACAAAATATGAAGGGTTTGAACGTGCGAAAGCTTGCTGCCATTGCGGTTGGTGGAGCTCTAGTCGGTTCAGCCTTGGCCCCTTTGGCTGCTGCCATAACATTGGATAAGGATGATATTATTGGGGCAGATGGCCAGCCTACTGTTAGTGTTGTTGTAGGCACTAAGGGCGCTGCTGTGAGTGACTTTGTCTGGGCAGGCAATATTGCTGCCAAGGTTGCTCAGCTTGCAACAGTTGACACTCCTCTGAGCGGGGGTGCTGGCAGTTGCACGGTTTCCGACTTAAGTGTAAACCTAACTTCAGGCGGCGAGGTTTCTTATAGCACCGAGTACAGCTATGAGTACCATGGTACAAGTTATCCGTTGCAGAGCATGGATAACACTGGCGCGGTGGAGTTCAGGAAGTCAGCTGGTTCTGGTCAGTTGCCTTTCTTGACGAATGAAACTGTGAGCTACAGGTACAACGGCTCAACATATGAAATAGTGGTCAAGGAGACTGTTGGCATAGAGGCAGATGCCAGGTTTGACACCGACTCAGA
>JAFCFG010000043.1 GCA_017608725.1 Candidatus Iainarchaeum sp. | reverse complement strand
CCCGCCAATATTGTAAATTTCCCCGGGCTTTCCCCTCTGCAGGCACAAGTCAATTGCCTCGCAGTTGTCAAGCACGTACAGCCAGTCTCGAACATTCTTTCCCTCGCCGTAGAGGGGAACCTTTTTCCCGCGAAGCAGGTTTGTGATGAACAACGGAATTACTTTCTCCGGGAACTGGAATGGCCCGTAATTGTTGCTGCTTCTTGTTACAACAACCGGCAGCCCATAGGTTGAAAAATAAGCCATTGCAAGAAGCTCTCCAGCTGCCTTTGCCGCACTGTAAGGGTTTCTTGGGTGCAAGGCATCTGTTTCCTTGAAGCTGCCCTTTGCAATCTGGCCGTAGCACTCGTCCGTTGAGATTTGAATGAATTTTTCAATTTTCTGTTTTTTTGCCTGTTCGCACAAAACCTTTACTCCGTAAAAGTTGGTTTTGATGAATGCATCGGGGTCGTTTATTGCCCTGTCAACATGGCTCTCTGCAGCAAAATTGACAACGGCATTGCACCCCTTCATTGCCTTTTTAACCTGCTTTTCACTGCAGATGTCTCCCTTTATGAACTTGTAGTTGTCCTTTCCTTCAATGTCCTTTAGGCTTTCCTTTCTCCCAGCATAGGTCAATTTGTCCAGGTTAACGATTTTTGTTGCCGGGTACTTTTCAGTAAAGTAGTGGATGAAGTTGCTGCCAATAAAGCCTGCCCCGCCTGTTACAAGTATTTTGTCCATTCTGCCAGCTCCAACATACTATATATTGCCTTAGAGGGTTACTATTAAAAAACATTAAAATAAAAGTTGGTACAAGCCTCGAATCAGACCTATTTTTCTTTCCTTCCGACAATTGAAATGTAGGCATTTCCCAAATGCTTTGGAAACAGGTAATCCAGTGATTTTCTCCAAAAGTAGCTTTCCTCAACCGGTTTTAGTTCGACCAATGCGAACAAATTCCGCAAATGCCCTAATTGAAAGAGCATTTTGTGCTGCACCTTTGCCATTTTGTTCTCCTTGTACCAGAGGCCTGAATGGTAGTTGCCAAAGGGCCAGCTTTCTTGTGATACCTCCAGTAATCAGCGTTGTCAACAATTACCTGCACAAACCCCCTTGGTTTTGCGTAAGTGCAGCAGTTCTGCAAAAAATTCAGCGGATTACCTAGATGGTCCATTACTCCTGCGCTGAAAACCAGGTTGTACTTTCCCCAAAAGCGCTGCGGCAGCCTTTTCTCCAAACCCCACTGCAGGTCAGCGCACTCTGTTTTAACAAAGTCAACTCCAAAGCTGCCTTCCAACTTATTATAACCGCAGCCTAGGTCAAGCCTCTCTCCCTTTACTTGAAAAACCGGCAGTGGAACATCCTGTGTTTCCTTCATATCAACAACCTTCCATACCTCAGGCTCCCAATCAACCTGCTTGCCTTCATATCAACAACCTTCCATACCTCAGACTCCCAATCAACCTGCTTGACTTGACTGCAACAACGTACATTAGTGCCAAAAAAATGATTAAAAACCCGTGCAAAGCCGTCCTGTTTTCAATCAGTACAATTCCTCTGGGAGAGCAGAGCTTCAGGTTTTTGCTGCTTCCCTCCCACAAATTAGCGGCAACCCTGAAGTCCTTTGCCGGGTTCACAAGAAAGCCAAGCTTTACATCAAGGAAATCCTTTGCAAGCTTTGGGTGCTTTTTGTAAAGCAGAACATCGTTCTGGTGGTAGTGCAGCCTTTGCATCAGGTATCCAAACAAAGCTGTTTTGCCCTTTGGCTTGGCTGCTTTGTGGTCGTGCAGGTAATTTGCCTTAACAATCTTGTATTGGTAGCCGAGTTCCATTATTTTGAATGTAACGTCAGTGTCCTCCCTGTAATAGCCATATGCTTCATCATAGCCGCCAACCGCGTCGAGCAACTCTCTTCTGAATGCAGTGGAAGTGCCGCCAAAATCTCCAAAGCTGCTTACTACCCCAACTTTTGGATCGGCAAATGCCTTAACAAGCTGCCTTAACCAGTTTTTTTCCGGAATGCAGTCATGGTCCATGTTCACAAGAATTGGAAACCTTGCCTTTGCAATTCCTGCATTCCTTGCACTGCAAACCCCTTGATTCTTGGAAAAATTAATTGATTTTATTTTTTTATTTTTGGAGAAGCCACTGAGTATTTCTTTTGTATTATCGGTGCTGCCATCGTTTACTACTATTACTTCAAAGTCGTTTGGGTAATTGAGTTTGAGCATGCCTTCCAGCACCCTCCCCAGGGCAGGGGCATTGTTGTGCGTTGCAATCACAATGCTTGCCTTTGGAAAAGAAAAACCCATTTTCAAAACCCTTCTATGCACTAAATCCTTTTTTTGATAGTTCGATTTTGCCTTTTTCTTGAATTAAATCTTCTTTTCAGTGTAGGTTTTTGGCGTAAGCGACGGAATCTCTGTAAAGGGCATGTATTTGAATTCCTGGGGCCCCAGCTTCTTTGCCCATTCAATTGTTGCATCCATGCCCTTGTCCAAAGAAACCCTTGCCTCGTAACCAAAAAGCTTTTTTGCCTTGCTGGTATCGCAGTAGGCTATTTTGACATCGCTTGTTCTCCTGTCAATGTACTCTACCTCTACATCAACACCCATTTTTTTAATAGTCATTTCAGCCAATTCCTTCACTGTGTGCACTTCTTCTGTTCCAATGTTAACAGGGTTGTCCACCAGCTCTTTCTTGCCAATAATATCGCAGATTGGCTCAACAACATCGCTTATATAAGTAAAGGCCCTTTTTTGCAGGCCGTCTCCGAAGATTATTGGGCTTTGGCCTTTAAGGCACTTGTTGATGAAAATCGGGACAACCCCCCTGTAGGGGTCATCCATCCTCTGCCTTGGGCCGTAAACATTGAAGAATCTGACAATGTACGGTTTTATCCCGGAAAGCTCGTGGTAGACATGAAGGTAATCCTCAAATGCCTTCTTTGTAATTGCATAGGGGTCGTCTGGGTTAAGTGGAGCGGTTTCAGCGATTGGCATCTTCTCCTGCGAACCATAGGCAGCAATGCTTGAGGTAAAGGCAAAGTTTTCAACACCTGCATTAATTGCCTCTGAGAGCATTACAATGCTGCCAATAAGGTTGGTTTTTGCGTTGAATTCCGGGATGAACACGCTCTGGCCTTCTGCTGCGTGCGCAGCCAAATGGAAAACAGTGTCAATTCCCTCTACTGCCTTTTTGCAGTCTTCCCTGTTGCAGCAGTCCCCCTTGATGAATTCAACTTCCTGGCTGAAACCTTTGATATTTTGGTCTCCTCCAATCAAGTTGTCCAAAACCCGGACATTCAGTTTTCTTTTAACGAGCTCGTCCACAATATGTGAACCAACAAATCCTGCCCCGCCTGTTACCAGCACATTTTTCATTCAAGCAGCACCTTTAAACAATTTTTCAAATCCAAAACACAATTAAAACAATTTTTTAATTTTTTTCAATTCCTTTCCATTTTTTTCCAAATCCATTTAATTTTTTTCTTTCCCCTATTTTGACTTTACAACTGTTCCCATTTTTTTCCAAATCCATTTAATTTTTTTCTTTCCCCTATTTTGACTTTACAACTGTTCCTGCCCTTTTAATTACAAACCCGGCAGTTCTTTTAAAGCCCATTCTCCTGAAAACGCTGTACAACTGGTTTAGCCTAACAAGAGGCCAGCCAACTGCCCTTCTCAAAGGGTGGGGGCAGTATTCGAATCCTTTCCTCAGAATGTGAATAAACGGGTACATGTATCTGGGGGCGTAAACATAGAGTGCAAATGTCTTGTGGTATGCTTCAAGCTTTCTCCTGCTAATGCTTGGCAGCTTTAAAGCTGACTCGTTAAACCAGCCAGTGAATTTTGCATTCCTTAACCAGCCCTTTTTCTTCACCAAATTGTATAAGTCAGAGCCCTTGAACGCAGCCATTATGCTGATTTGAGTCCCGCCAGGCTTTATCTCCTTGTTTAGTTCAATGGTTTCCCAGATTGTTTTCTCTGTTTCATGCGGTGAGCCAATAATGTTGAATGCATAAGTGTACAACCCTGCCTTGTGGGCAGCTTTGAATGCATTAACAATTGTTTCTCTGGACATCCTTCTCTTCATGACCTTTTCCCTGATAAAATCGCTGCCTGATTCTACCCCCATTGCAACGCTTTCACAGCCTGCTTCCTTTAGCATTCTAAAGGCGGGGTAATCAATCATGTCAGCCCTTGTAATAATCGTAAACGGAACATCAATTTCTCTTCTGTAGCCCTCTGCAAATGCCTTCAGCCTTTTTTTGTCAACAGTAAATGCGTCATCAACAAAGTTTACTGTTTTAACATTGTATTTTTCAACGCAGTACTTTACCTCTGCAAGAATGTTTTCCGCTTTCCTAAACCTTATGTATTTTCCCTTGCCTGCATAAATTTTTTGAAGCAGGTTGTTGATGCAGTAAGTGCAGTTGAACGGGCAGCCTCTTGAACTTAGAAAGGTTGGCTCAAAGCAGTCGCTTTCCCGCATAAAAACATCCCAGTCTGGGAATGGCAGGCTGTCAATATCAGACCTCAGAGGCCTTACCTGGTTTTTCACTACCTTGCCTTGTGTTTTGAACCAAAAGTTTTTCACATCATAGAAGTTCTGGCCTTTTCGCATTCTTTCAGCCAATTCAACAAAGGCATCCTCTGCCTCTCCAATGCAGACAGCGTCAATGTCACTGAACGAAATCAGTTCATGGGGTGCAGCTGTTGCATAGGGGCCGCCTGCAATTACAAATGCCCCGTACTCTTTTGCAACCTTTGCAACCCTTAAACCCATGTCAAAGTCAATTTCCCTGCAAGAAATTGCAACTATGTCCGGTTTGAAGGAGTGCATTCTTTCCCCTAAATCCTTTTCCACGCTTTTCTTCACGCTAATCCTTGTGTCAAACGCACTGGTTTCATGGCCTGCCTGCTTCAGCACAGCAGAAATATATGCAAGGCCCAGTGGCACATAGGTCTGCAGTGTGTTGTTCGGGTTTACCAGCAATACCTTCATAACCATTTCACTTTTTCCTTTTTTTTTCAATTTTTTTTGTTTTTCCCCTTCATAACCATTTCACTTTTTCCTTTTTTTTCAATTTTTTTCAAATTCTTCCTTTTTTTGATTGAATTTTATTGCTTTAATTTTTCCTAATTTTTTGTTTTTTCTGCTTTCTTTTCCCAGTGCTTCTCTCCCCTGCTTTCTTTTCCCAGTGCTTCTCTCCCCTGCTTTCTTTTCCCAAGGCTTTTCTTTTTTAAAGAAAAGGCTTAATCAATAAACCCTGTTTTAATGCAGTTATCGCAAACTGTTCCACTCATTGCCTTGTGCTCTGCCACTGCTTTTCTTGCCCTGACATAATTTTCGTTGTTCCAAACGGCTTTAAATCCATCCTTGAATGCGTTTCCAAAGTCAAGTTTCTCAAAGTAGTTTGCACAGCACGGGCTAACGCTTCCATTCCAGTTTATTACGCTGACAAACCAGAGGAAATGGCAGTATTTCTTCTGCAGTTTTCTCTTCTTCTCATTGTAATCATACCTGCTCAGTGATTCATTTTTCGGCAGCCATTTTTTCATGCCCTCAACCTTCTCCTTGTCCGGGGTAAAGATCTCCTTTCCCATATCGCTTCGTAGGAATCCTATTACCAGTTCATCCACGCCAAGCTTTTCTTTAACTGCCTGCAGTTTTGGAACCTCGTGCTCGTTGTACTTGCTTACCAAAAACTGCCACACAATCCTTGGCTTTTTCTTACCCAGTTGCTTTTTCTTTTTTACAACCAATGCAATGTTGTCCCAAACCCTCTGCAAGTTCCCGCCAACCCTGTATTTCTCGTATGTTTCCTGGGTTAGACCGTCCATTGAAATGTACAGGACATCCAGGCCTGCTTTCACCAAATCAGCTGCTTCCTTTTCGCTCAATGCAACGTTCAAATTGGTGTTAATGCTTGTTCTAATCCTTTTCCTGTGTGCGTACTCAACCATTTTTATTAAATCCTTGTTCAGAAAGGGCTCGCCCCAGTTGTTTAAATCAATTTCATACAGGTAAGGTGCCATGCTGTCAACAGTCTTTTTGTAATTGCTGAATTCCATTGCCCCCTTGCTTCTTCCATTGCTTCTCTGGCCTGTTGGGCACAATGGGCATTTGAGCTGGCACACGCTTGTTGGGTCAAAGCTCAGCTTAAGAGGGTATCCCCTTACCCTGCTGTTTTTCAGCAGGCCAAATTGGATAAATAAGCCTGCTGCATTCACCAGCTTCCTTGGGCTAAAGTAGGGGGTGAAGACAAATCTCTTCAGCGACCTCTTTGCTTGGAATAGATAGTAATTCATTGGCATACCTTTAATGAATTTATTCAAAATAACCATTAAATACTGCTTTGGTTCAAAAATCGAATTGACTCCAAACAGGGAGAAAAGCCTTTTTATTCCTTTCAATTAACAAATCTAAAATGAGAATCTTTTTCATTACGCACACTTACGCGCTTGGAGGCAGCGGAGGGGGAGAGCAATTTGCCTGCAATTTCCTCAAAGAGCTGAGGAGAAGAGGCCACACTGTTTTTGTTTTCACTGCTGGAGGCAGGCAATTTGAAAAGCAGGAGAAAGAGCTTGGCCTGCAAGTTTATCACTGCCCAACTTTTGGGCACCACGCTTTCCACAAATACGAGTACGTTCTTCTCTTCTGGAAAGCTGCCTTGCTTGCAAAGCAATTCAAGCCGGATGTAATCCACGCGCAGAATGACGTGTTCCCTGGCCTGATTGGCTCAGTTGTTAAATGGCAAACCGGGAAGCCACTGGTGCTGGCGGTAGAATACTTGAGTGACCAGACAGTTAGCCTTAACCTGAAAGTGGTTTTTGCCTTGAACAGGCTCTTCTTGCCAAGGGTTCCTTTTGATGCAATTGTGAGCTGGAGTAAATTCGTTGTGGAAAAATTCTTCCTTCCCTGGGGCATTCCAAGGAAAAGAATTCACGTAATACCAGGCGCTGTAAACGTAAAGCAGTTTGCAAAGAAGAGCAGACCACACCCAAAATTGAAGAAGCTTGGAAAGAAATTGATTGTCAGTGCAAAGCCATTGCACAGGACAAACGTTGAGGGAATCAGTTATATTGTAAGGGCAATGGCAATTGTTGCAAAAAAGCACAGTGATTGGAAATATGTTGTTGTTGGAGACGGGCAAAGCAGGGAAACGCTGGAAAAGCTGGTTGAAGAGCTTGGTTTGGAGAAAAACATTGTTCTGTTGGGGGCCCTTCCAAACGAGGAAATCCCCTCAGTTTATGCAGCAGCAGAGATTGTTGCCCACAGCTTTGCTTTCAAGGCAACGACCTCAATTGCCCTAATGGAGAGCATGGCTGCAGGCAAGGCCA
>JAFCFG010000042.1 GCA_017608725.1 Candidatus Iainarchaeum sp. | reverse complement strand
TTGCCGGCACTTGGAATTTGCTTGAAGCGTGCAGGATAGTAGGCTATGAGAGCGACAGGATAAAGAGGATTGTGGTTGCTTCAAGCGATAAGGCCTATGGGCCATTGAAAACACTGCCTTACACTGAGGACATGCCTTTGAGGGGAGAGATGCCCTATGATGTAAGCAAGAGCTGCTGCGACTTAATAGCGCAGAGCTATTTTAAGACCTATGGGTTGCCCATTGCAATCAGTAGGTTGGGCAATGTGTTTGGCCCGGGTGATTTGAATTTCAACAGGATTGTTCCAGGGACAATTCGGTCAATTCTTTTGGATGAGGAAATCATAATCAGGAGCGACGGTAGTCCTGTTAGGGAGTACCTTTTTGTAAAGGATGCAGCAGACGCTTACATTGTGCTTGCTGAAAACCTTGGGCCTAAGAAATTGCAAGGCCAAGCATTCAATTTCAGTAGTGGCATAAAGCTCAGCGTCCTGCAGATAGTGGACAAAATAATTGATTTAATGGGTTCAAAGAAGAAGCCAACCATCTTAGGAGAGGCAAAGCTTGAAACCAAGGAACAGTACCTTTCAACAGAGAAAGCCGAAAAGCTTCTGGGTTGGAAAGCAAAGAGCGACTTCGATTCTGCAATGAAAGAAACAATCGAGTGGTATAGGGAATTCTTCAAAAAATAATGCTTTTTTTACATATGGTAATTGTATATTTCTTAAAGCAAAACAAGTAGGACAATTCTCGCACAGTAACTGCTTTAAAATCTCCCCTATTCTTTTTTTAATTGAAACTCTGTTCTTGGGTTTTTGGATGAAAAAAACAGCTGTTTGCATTGTTGGACTGGGCTATGTTGGATTGCCGCTTGCCCTGCTTTGCGCTCAGAAGGGCTTTGATGTAAGGGGGCTTGATCCTGACAGAAAAAAGATTAAGTTGATTTCAAGGGGGAAGAGCCCAATAAAGGACAGGGAACTGGAAAAGAAATTGAAAAAACTGGGGAAGAAAATTTCCATTAGCAGCAATGCAAAGCAGGCATTGGAGGGCTGCGATATAATAGTTGTGTGCGTTCCAACGCCGGCCAAGGGAAACAAGCCAGACCTTGGGCCTTTGAAGAAGGCCTGCAAAGCTATTGCAGAGAACATCCCAAAAGAGAAAAAGCCATTGGTAATAATTGAGTCAACCGTTTACCCTGGAACAGTGAGGCATGTGGTAAAGCCAATTATTGAGGGGAAGAAACTTGAGGCAGGAAAAGACTTTTTCCTAGCCCATTGCCCTGAGAGGATTGACCCAGGCAGCAGGAAATGGCCAATCCAAAGAATTCCAAGGGTTTTCTCTGCATTTAGCGCAAAGGGAAGGAAAAGGGGCCTTGCTTTTTACAAGAGGATTCTGAAAGCAAAGGTAATCTGCTTGAGCAACCTGGAGGAAGCCGAAGCAGTAAAGGTTGTTGAAAACACTTTCAGGGACATCAACATTGCCTTTGTGAACGAGCTTGCAAAGAGCTTTGAAAAAATGGGCATTGACTTGAGCGAGGTTCTAAGGGGGGCAGGAACAAAGCCGTTTGGTTTCATGCCGTTCTACCCCGGCCCTGGGGTAGGGGGCCACTGCATTTCACAGGACCCCTATTATTTGATTGCAAGGGCACAAGAGTCCGGCTTCACCCACAGGTTTCTGCAGCTTGCGAGGGAAATAAACAACTCAATGCCACTGCACGTTGTTTCACTTATTTCCAAAGCCCTTAAGTCAGCTGGAATAAGGCCAGAAAGGGCAAAGGTTGTTGTCCTTGGCCTTTCCTACAAGCCAAATGTTGATGACCCAAGAGAAAGCCCTGCAATTAAGGTAATTGAGCTCTTGAAGAGGAAAGGTGTAAAGCCAGTTGCATTTGACCCCTTCCTGCTTAGAATGAGCAATGCAAAGTCTCTTGCAAAGGCAGTGAAGAATGCGGACTGCATTGTTATAGCAACGCACCACCCTCAGTTTATTAAAAAGCTGACCCCGGCATTTCTTAAAAGAAACAGGGTCAGGGCAGTGATTGACGCAAGAAATGTTCTGGACAAGGAAGGCATTATAAAAAAAGAAATCCTTTATTTCGGGATTGGAAGATAAATTGCGGGAATTATGAAAAGGGGAAATAATTTATTTCGGAGTTGTAAGATAAAATTCAGGAAATTTGAAATTGGTTTGGATTTTGAAGTTGTAAGATAAAATTTGCTGATTGCCATGGCTGCCTCTAAACTAAGGCTGGTTTACATTACGAAAAACTTCCCGCCCTTGCCTAGAATCAGCGGGACACTGAAGTATGCCATGCGCCTGTGCACTGCACTCAACAAAAAAGCAGACCTAACGGTAATTGCCCTTGACAATTTGGAGAAAAAGGACAAAAAGAAAAAAACAGGCATAAAAACAATCAGGGTTGCTCAGCCATTTGTATGGAATGCCGCCCTTGCAGCAAAAAACCTAAAACCTGATGTGGTTGCCTTTGGCTCAGGCTTATCCTCTTCACTATGGCTTCCGCCTGCACTGTTTTCCATGAGAATTGCTCTTGGAAACACCCCCTTTATCCTGCACCAATTAACCGAATTCAACAGTGAAATCCCGCCTGTTTTGCTGGGAGCTGGCACAGCATTTGTTGACAGGGTGGTTTGCACAAACAGGCATCTGTTTCAGTACTTCTCCCAAGCTTGCGGCAAGAAAGCAGAACTATTGCTTCCAGGACTCAAAGTTTCTGCTTTTCCAAGGCAAGTAGAGAAAAAGCCAGGCAAAATAAGAATTGGCTTTTTCGGGCACTATCATTTTCTCAAGGGCCCTGACAGGCTGGTAAGTGCATTCAAGGAACTGAACTTGCCTAATGCAGAGCTTGTTTTTGACGGCATAGATTACGAGGATGGTACCATGCAGAAAAAGCTGCTGAGGGAAAGCAGGGAAACAAAGGGCATTTTAGTTTCTGTTGACAGCCCAAAGTACTGGCAGCTGCTGCAAAGCTGCGATTTCGTTGTACTGCCCTTCAGGGCAAGCGGCTCTGTTTTAGGTGTTTCCATGGCAGCAGTAGAGGCAATGGCCTATGGCAAGCCTGTAATTGGCTCAAATGTAAGCGCTTTGAACAGCATAATTGAGCACAAGAAGAACGGCCTACTTGTTGAGAATGACACAGAACTAGCCCAGGCAATAAAAAAGCTTGCCACTGACAGCAAGCTCAGGCAGCGCTTAAGCAGGAATGCAAGAAAAACTGCAGAGCAGCGATTTGATATTAACTTGTCAGCAGAAAAATTCCTAAAAATCTGCAAGAAGACAGCAAAGAAGTGATTTCATGAATGAGCGAATTGAGAGGGGCACGTTTTTCCTTCTAAGTGCGAACGGCTTCTCCCTTGTTGCCAACTACTTGATTTACATCATTTTGGGAAGGTTTCTGCTTGGCCCTGAGCTGCTTGGAATTTATGCAGTGGTAATTTCCCTTGTTTCAGTTATTGAAATGGTTCTTGTAAAGGCAGTGCAGCACACCGTCAGCAAGTTTGTGAGCGAAAGGCCTGAATCAATTCAACAGGTGAAGATAACAGCCCTAAAGCTGTTGATTCCACTAAACCTATTGCTGTTTGCTGTTTACTTTGCTGGCAGCAGCCTGATTGCTGCTGCATTTGGTGACCAGGCTCTTACTCCCTACATTCAGCTTGCTTCCTTGCTGTTCTTACTGCACCCTGTGTTCTCTGTTTTTATGGGCTGCCTGAATGGATTGAGGAGGTTTGTTACACAGGCAAAGCTAAGGGCCTTTTATGCGTTCTCAAAACTGCTGTTGATTGTTGGCCTTGCCTCTGCTTTAAGCAGCTTGTATGGGGCAATTGCCGGCTTTGTTCTTGCATCCTTCTTTGGGATGGTTATTGGTTTTTTTCTCACAAGGGGCAGGGTCCAGGGGGCAGTGCAATTGAGCTACAACCGCTTTTTTGCCTTCATGGCCCCAATCATTGTTTTCTCAATCCTAACAGACCTTTTGATTACAATTGACTTGTTTGCTGTAAAGGCTTTGGCAGGCCAGCAAAGCAGTGTTCTCTCAGGTTACTATATTGCCGCTTCCACGATTGCAAGAGTTTTCCTAATGGTGATTTCAGCCATTGCATTCATTGTGTTCCCCCTAATCAGTGCAACAACCTTTCAGAAAAACCTGAAGAAAACAAGATTTTACATCAGGAACACATTGCGCTATACCTTGCTTGCTGTTCTGCCAATTGCTTTTCTCTTTGCTTCAACTCCAAAAGAATTGGTTTTAATTGTTTACTCTTTGGATTATTTGCCGGCTGCTGTTGCATTGCCTGCTTTGTGCATTGGCTTTGCAGGCTACACCCTTTTCCTTATCCTCACAACCATTATTGCTGCAAGCAACAGGCCGAAAACAGCCAGTGCAATTGCCCTAATAGCCCTTGCAACCTCGGTTGTTCTGAACTTCCTGCTTGTCCCAGGCATGCTGATTGAGGGGGCAGCTATTGCAACGCTAATTGCTTCCTTTGTTGGCCTGCTTTTGTCAGCCGGGTTTGTTTTGTTCAAGTTCAAAGCACTTGTTCCACTAAATAGCTTTTTGAAAATTGCATTTGCCAGCCTGCTTGTTTACGCTATTTCATTCAACTGGCCCCTGGCTGGAGTGCTTTTGCTTGGAAAATACATTGTTTTACTGGGGGTTTACGCAATTGTGTTGCTCTTACTAAGGGAGCTCTCCAAGAGAGATTTGGACATTGCGCTGAATGTTGTGAGATGAAAATAGCAGGGTGTCGAATACTTTTAAACTTAATGCCTTAAATTGTGCTTCAAATGCGGAGATATTCGACAGCCTTATAGCTGCAACAAAATGCTTAAAACAACTCACAATTCAAATAACTTTTTTGAACAGCTTCAAGAACTTATCAGCCCCGCTTTCGTAGCTTGCTTCTTCCTTTACAAAGCGCAGCCCGTTTTTTGTGAGCTTTTCCCTCAGCTTTTTATCTGACAAAACCTTGCAGATTGCTTCTGCCAATTGCTTCTCGTTCTTTTCCTTGACCAATAGCCCGTTCCAATTGTGCTTTACCGCATCAGTGATGCCGCCAACAGCGCTTGCAACAACCGGTTTTCCTGTTGCCATTGCCTCTCCCACAACAAGGCCCTGGCCGCCCTCTGTTTCTCCCCTGCTGTCAATGATTGCAGGCAGGCAGAACACATCTGCTGCTGCATAGTAGTTTGGAAGGATTTCAGTGGCAACCCTGCCTGTTAGAACAACTGATTTTTCAAGGCCGAGCTTTTTTACCTCTGATTTAATTTCCTTCTCCAATGGGCCGGAACCAACAATGAAGAGCTTTGCATTTGGAATCTTTTTCAAAATAAGCGGCATTGCTCTAACAAGATAAACATGGCCTTTCCTTTCAACAAGCCTTCCAACTGTTAGAATCATTTTCTCCTTTCCCAGTTTGTGCTTTTTCCTTACTTTGCCGCCTTTGTTCTTCTGGTTGAACCTCTTTGTGTTGATGCCGCCGCAGAAAACAGTGTTTATTTTTTTCTTTATCCCCAGCTCAACTGCGCTCTTTTTTGTTGCCCTGCTGTTTGCTGTTATTAAATCAGCATTTTTAGCTGGCCAGGTAACGAGAAAAGCCATTTTGTATTTTTTTGCAAGGTAGACCTCTGCTCCAAATAAGTGGATTGCCAGCTTGAATCCCATGAATTTTTTCAGGAAAGCTGCTATAAATCCTTGGGGGAATGCCCACATTGCCTCAACAATATCTGGCTTGAATTCCTTTATTGCTTTTCTTGCTTCAAGCGCTCCGAAGAACAAATAGGGGAGCATTTGCATTTTTACAAGAACAGAGTTCTGCAGATTCTGTGCAATGCCTGCCTTGTGAGTAAGCCCTTGCATTGAATCAGGCCAAAGGTATTGAAAGCGCTTTACTCTGATGCCATTGACGAATTGCTCTTTTGGCAGGCCCTTGCTGTGGGATGAGATAACCAGCACCCTGTGCCCTTTGTCCTTGAAGGATTTCACAAACTCGTAGATGAAGTCAGCCTCTTCTTTCTTGTCAATGAAGGTTGAACTCAGGAAAAGAATTCTCAATTTAATCACTTCAATCTAATCCAAATTTTTTCCCTCTCTTGCCTGGTTTTTCGCTCTTGCTTCGTTTTTTTCTTTTTTCATTTTTTTGGGGTTCTTGCCTTAATTTTTCTCTTTTGCAATTTAATTTAATTCATTTTGTTTCTCTTGCCCCTGTTTTTCTCTCTTGCCCCGGTTTTTCCCCTAATTCCTTTTTCCTCAGCTTGTAGAGAATCTCTTCCTGCACTTTTTTCTGCCTGTCAAGCATGTCCGCTATTAATGCAAGAATCATTAGCAGGAAACCGAGTACAATCAGCACAACGTCAGTGTAAACAACCCAGCTGTAAGGGCTTATTTTGTGAATCAGCAGAAGCCTTAACCAGAGAATGAAGGCACTTATGGCTCCAACAAGGAAGAGAAGCAGTCCAATTGAGCCAAAGAACTGCATTGGCCTGTAATCACGAAGTGTTCTGAGGACAATCAAGGTTGCCCTAATGCCATAACTATACCAGTGCTTTACTACCTTGCTTTGCCCTTTTCTTTCCCCCTTTACCCTGCAGGCCACTTCCTCTATTCTCATTCCCTTTTGCATTAAATCAATTAAGACCTCTTGCGTGTAGGTGAATCTTGCGAAGAGGTTTGCCCGCAGGGCCGCTTCCCTGCTGTATGCCCTGAAGCCGCATTGAGTGTCAGTGAATTTGCTGCCTGTAAACAGGTTAATGGTTTTTGTAAACAACTTGTTTCCAAACTTTTTGATAAAGGGCATTTTTGGTTCCAAGCGCTTTAGTTTGAACCTGCTGCAAGTTACAACATCTGCCCTGTTTTTCAGTATTGGGTCAATTAGCATTGGAATATCCAAAGGGTTGAATTGGCCGTCTGCATCAATGTTCACTATTGCGTCTGCTCCCATTTCAAGGCCTGTGTTCAAGCCGGTTTTGAACGCCATCCCAAGGCCCTTGTTTGTTTTGTGCGAGACAACCCTGTCTGCACCAGCTGCCTCTGCTCTCTTGACTGTTGCGTCCCTGCTTCCATCGTCTACAACAAGCACTTGGACTTTTTCTACGCCGGCTATTTTCCTGGGTATCCCCCTTACTACGGTTGCAATTGTGTCCTGTTAGTTGAATGCAGGTATTAGTACAACGAGGTTTTTTATGGTTTGCATGGAATCCAAATCCCTTAAATTGCAATCATTGCAGGTGTTCACTTTTTTTATGCAATTGAATTTTTTCCCTTTTTCTGTTTTTTAATAGTTTTTTTTTCAGTTTTTTCTTTTTTTACTTCAATAATTTACCCTCTTTATTCACTTAAAACCC
>JAFCFG010000041.1 GCA_017608725.1 Candidatus Iainarchaeum sp. | reverse complement strand
AAAGAAGAGAAAAAATAATTGAAAGGGAAACAGGGGAAGGAGAAGGAAAAGTTGAAAATGAGAAAATTAAAGAAGAGAAAAAATAATTGAAAGGGAAACAGGGGAAGGAGAAGGGGGCGAGTGATTATGCCAAAGAAAGTAAAGGAAAGAAAAGGGAAGAGGGAAAGGAAAAAACACCCAAAGCACCTTAAATCAACGCTGTACGAAGCAAAGGACAGCGGTGTTGAAAGAAAGGCCAGGTTTTGCCCAAAGTGTGGTCCAGGGGTATTCATGGCAAAGCACAGGGACAGAGTCACATGCGGGAAATGCGGCTACACTGAATGGAAAAAAGGCAGGGAAAAGGAATAGGGTAAGTTGATGCAGGCCCGATTTTTTTCAACTTTGTTAGTTGACTTTTTTTTGGTTGCAGCGCCGTTTTTGTTTATTTTTTTGCAGCAAAAACAGTTGAAAAAAAGCTTCAACCTAAAGGAGGCAGGCAGGGAGCTTGGCTTCAAGGCAGTTTCGCTGAAACAAATGGTGAAGAAAACGGCCCTGCTGCTTGTTGCACTGGTTGCAGTTGCATATTTGCTTGATTTTCTGCTAAGTGCCCTTGCTTTGAATGATTCAATCAGGGTTGTTGAGGCTGTTGCAAGGCTGCGTTTAATGCCCTGGCTGCTGGCATGGCTGCTTGTCGTGAGGGCTGTTGCGGAGGAAATCTTTTTCAGGGGCTTCCTTGTAAAAAGGGTTGGTGTGTTTTTCTCAACAGTGCTGTTTGCCCTTGTGCATTTGGGTTACGGAAGCTATGCAGAGGTCGTTGGTGCATTTGTTCTTGGCCTGATTCTTGCAAAAGCGTTCCAATTAAATAAAAATTTGTATCCAAATATAGCAGCGCACATTGCATACAATGCACTTGCAATAGGCTTCGCCTTTGGGGTGTGAAGAATGGCAATAAAGCAGCTTGGAGGCAATTGAAGGGGGAAAGACAATAGGGAAAAATAATTGGAGGCAATTGAAGGGGGAAAAATGGCAATAATAAAGCAATTGATTGGCGGAAATGAGAGGGCAATAATTGAGAAAGCAGCAAGGATAATGAAGCAGGGCGGTGTGATTATTTTTCCAACCGAGTCAAGCTATGGGCTTGGAGCAGATGGAACAAACGAAAATGCGATAAAAAAGCTTGTTGCAATAAAACAGCAGCCAGAGGAGAAAAACATTTCAGTGATAGTATCAGACCTGAAACAGGCAAAACAGTTTGGAATAATAAACGAGGAAGCGGAGAAGCTTGTTCAGCGGTTTATGCCAGGGCCACTCACACTTATTGTTCCAAAGAGGCAAAGCGTCCCTGGCGCATTGAGTGAAAAAACAATTGCATTCAGGATTTCAAGCAACAAGACTGCAAGAGAGCTTTGCAAAGTGCTTGGCAATGCAATTACTGCAACGTCAGCTAATTTGCATGGAAGGCCAAACATTTATTCAGGCAAGGAAGTGATAAAGCAGTTCAACAACAGGGTGCACATGATAATTGACGCTGGCGAACTGCCAAGAAACCAGCCAAGCACAATCTATGATGTTGAAAACAAAAGGGTTTTAAGGCACGGGCCTGTATCAGAGCAGGAGATAAAGCAGGCGCTGGGCGAGTGAGCTGTGTGGAAGCACTAACACTTCTCTTTATTTTGCTTATTGGCGTTGTTGCGGGTTTTATAGAGGCCTTGGCATCAAAAAGGCAATACTATTTGTAATAATAGTAATAGTATCTGCTGTAAAATTGCTTCTGTAGCAAGACCATTTAGGCAACTGCTCTTTGTTTTTCCGGGCCAATTTTTTCAACTGATTTTTTCATCAATTGGTTGTCCAATTCAATTAACTGTTTTACTACTGGGTTTTTGGTATTGAGTTTATACATGCTTGCCTTGCCAACTTTTCTGGTGTAAGCTACTATATTGGCCTTTTCCAATCTGTCCCAGAATGTTTCCAGAGTATTCCAGGAAACATCCGCGTTCCTGCAAATATCCTTCTTTGAATAATCAAACACATCATTCTCTATCAAGAAGTCCAATACCCTAATTATTGGATAGTTTCCAAAAAATTCAACAAACAATGATTTATCTTCTGGCATAGGAAATCAAAAACGCCCATTGCAATTTGTCCGTTTACTATTATAATAGGACAAAGATTAAGTTTAAATATTTTACTCTTAATATTTCAATAAATGAAACTTTCTTCTTTTGAGATTAGAAGGCGAATTTTGAGGAAAATGGTCAGACACAGGTGGTGGGCTGGCAAGCACACTGCATTTGACAACATTCCAAAAGGTTTTCCAAAGGAGCTATGGAAAGATGTAAAAAAAGAATTAGAGCAACTTATTAGGGAAGGGTTTGTTGTGAAAAAGCCTGCTGGTTATGGCTTGCATGTTTCACTAAACGTTGGAATGAAGGCAGAAATTGAGAGGATAATATTCGGTGAATAAGAAATGATCTGTTGTGGAATTGAGAGCACAGCCCATACCTTTGGGGTTGGAATTGTTTCAGATGAAGGTGGCAAATGCAATATCCTTGCAAACGAAAAGCATAGTGTAAGTACAAAAGAGGGGGGCCTGATTCCAAGAGAACTTGCACAACACCACTGCAAATATGCGCTACCTGTTCTAAAAAATGCTTTGAAGAAAGCAAAAGCAAAACTGGAAGACATTGACCTAATAGCTTTTAGCCAGGGCCCAGGAATAGGAAATGCTCTGCGTGTGGGTGCGGTTGCAGCAAGAAGCCTTGCCCTAGCAAATGAAAAGCCATTGCTTGGAGTGAATCACTGTGTTGCACATGTAGAAATAGGGAAAGCGCTTACTGGTGCAAAGGACCCAATAGTTGTTTATGTAAGTGGAGCAAACACCCAGATAATTGGATATGAAACCGGCAGATACAGGGTGTTTGGCGAAACGCTTGACATTGGCTTGGGCAATCTGCTTGATTCATTTGGGAGGAAACTTGGCCTTGGCTTTCCAGCAGGGCCTGTTCTGGATGCCATGTATTTTGAGAAGAAGAAATATGTTCCACTGCCTTACACAGTAAAGGGAATGGACCTTGCTTTTTCTGGATTGCAGACAGCAGCAGGGCAGAAGATTGGAAAGGAAAGCAAAGAGGATTTGGCATATTCACTTCTACATAATGCTTTTGCCATGGTAACAGAGGTAAGTGAAAGGGCATTAGCACACACTGAAAAGGATGAGCTGTTGCTGACTGGCGGCGTTGCTGCAAGCAAGGCCCTTAGGAAAATGCTGGAAAAAATGTGCAATGCCCGTTCTTGCAAATTTTTTGTTCCGCCTTTTGGGGTTTGTGTTGACCAGGCTGCAATGATTGCATGGCTTGGCATTGTTGAATTCAGGGCAGGGAACAGGATGCAGGTTGAGGAATCAGGAATTGACCCAAGGCAGAGAACAGATGCAATTGAAGTAAATTGGCTGGGTTGAAATGAAACCAGAAAAAATTTTACTGTTATTGGCTGCGTTGCTTACAGCTTATCTGCTTGGCCTGGTTACTGCTTCCTATCTTGCGGAAGAAGCTGCTCCAACAGCTATTTTGCGGCAACTGCCTGCAACAGGAAAATACGAAAGCACTATTAAGGTTGTGGCGGTTAGGGCCCATGGTGAAGTTGGCGTGGTAAGCCAAGCAAGCGCTGAAGTCATACCTGGCAAGGGCAGGGTGTTGTTTTCCTTAAACCCGTTTGTTGAACCTGATACACAGCAGAGCGTGGAAATCGCTGCAGTTGTCGCACAACAATTTACTGGAAAAAGCCTTGCTGACAGGGATGTGATTTACAGCATTGAAAACATTGATGCAAAGCTCATAGGCGGGCCTTCAGCTGGAGCTGCCCTAACTGTTGCAACAATTGCTGCATTGGAGGGAAAGCAGGTAAGGCCGGATGCTGCGATAACAGGCACTATTCTGCCAGATGGCTCTATTGGGCCAATTGGCGGCGTAATTGAAAAGGCAGCTGCCTCTGCTGAAAACGGTTTAACTCTTCTTCTTGTTCCAGAGGGGCAAAGTGTTTTGAACTATTATGAAAAACAGGTAACTGAGGAAAGAAGGGGCTTTGTTACCCTTCAAAGAGTCCGCTATGTTCCAAAAAAGCTGGATTTGAATGAATATTTAAAAGAACAGGGCTGGAACCTGGAAATAAAAGAAGTAAGCAATATTTGGGAAGCAGTTGAGCTGCTGGTTGAATAAGACAACAAAGAAAACGCCCAATAAGGGTTGTTTTAATGCATTTTATGGCTTTGAATGGCGCTATTTATCGCTTTTCTTGGCCAAATAGTGGGCAATTAGGTATATTGGTATGCCCAATGCAAAAATGGGATAGGCCAACATTACTGCGCTTGGCTTAATATGAAAGGCCATAAAAAATACGGAAATTACCCCAAAAAAGGGCAGGACAGGAAATTTTCCGATATTTCCAGGAACCCTAAAAACCCTCTCTGCTTTTGGCTTTGAAAAGCGCAAAAGGATTACGCTTAGGTTAACTGCAAAGAAAACCAGCAAAATGCCAAAAACAGAAACAAAAGCCACTTCCCCAATGTCGCCAATCAAAACAAACAGCATTGAAGTAATTGCAGTTAAGGCAATTGCAATAAAGGGGGTTCTGGTTTTTGAATGAACTCTTGCAATAAAGCTAGGCAGGCTTTTGTCTAAAGCCAAACCGTAAAGAATTCTGCTTGCAACAATCAGCAAAATCAGAACCGTGTTTGTTGTTGCAAACAAGGCAATCACTGAAAGGATTAGGGAAGCATTTGGCCCAAAGACTGTGCCTGCAACAAGCGCCATTGGTTCCGTGCTTTCTCCAAGTTGCTGCCATGGAACAACGCTTACAACGCTTGCAGCAACCAAAACATACAAAACAGTTGAAATTGCAAGGGAGGTGAGAATTGCCTTTGGAACAGCGGTCTTTGCCCTAACCGTTTCCTCGCTTATGTTTGCAATATCCTCAAAGCCAATGTAGGCAAAGAATATCAAAGCGGCTGCGGCAGCAACAGGGCCCATGGATTGAAGAAAGTCTGCTGTTTGCTCCACTGATGCAAAGTAGTCAACGCTTCCAAAAAAGGGCAAGCCAATTAGGATTATTAGAACAAGGCCCCCTGCTTCAACCAGGGTAAAAATGACATTCAACCTTGCACTTTCCTTAATGCCAATGAAATTTATTACCGAAAGAATTACAATCAATGCCATTGCTATTGGAACAATCGGTGCATTAAACAGGCCAACAAAATAGCCAGCAAAGGCCAGTGAAACAGTTGCAATTGAAAAAAGGGGCGTAATAAGAATAATCCAGCCAATCAAAAAACCAAGAAACTTTGAATTAAACGCGTTCTTTACATAAACGTATTCTGCCGCACTCTTTGGAAACATGCTGCTTAACTCGCAATAGCTCAAAGCAGTGAAAGAAGCAACAACTGCAGCCAAAATAAAACTCAGCCACAGCACGTTTCCAGCAATTCCAGCTGCCTCTCCAATCAAAGCGTAAATTCCCGCGCCCAAAATAATTCCAACGCCGTAAACAGTTGCCTCCCACAGGCTGATTGACTTGTGCAAGCTGGGCTTTGCATCCTTTGGTTCTGGCTGATAACTTGGATTTCTCAATTGGAAAACCCCTACCTCTTTCTATACCAAGCAGTATAGCTGTAAATCCAGTAAAACAAAACAAGGACTACAATTGCAACAACTATGTTCAACCAAGTTGTAAGCGGCGGATAGATATTTGCTTTTTCCCAACGAATTAACGCAAAGTTTGGCTCAAAGAAAGCGTAAGCAGCAATGACCACAACAGCAACAAACATCAACTCAATTAAGATAAGGGCAATTGCCCTCTTGTCCTTTACTTTGACCATTTTTTCCTTTGCAGCTTGCTTTATGGTTGAACCCGCCTGCTTCTGCGCAGCAAACAACCGGGGCTGTTTCTTTTTTACCCTAAAGGAAAGTGCAACAAGCAGGGCAACAAGCATCACAAACAATATGTATTCAACAGGGTCCTTGCTTGGTTTAAAGACAAGGGTTTTTGTGTGAAAAAAAATCTGCGAGCTCAGAATCATGCCGCTTGCAACAAGCAACTGGTAAAGAGCAAGGAAAAGAACAGCAAGCTGGGCAACCAAGTAAGCGATTGCTTTCCACTGCTCTTTAATGGTCTGTTTCCTGACCCTAATCATACTACAAAAGAAACAGCATTCAGGTATAAAAATTTGATGGCCTAGGAAACAGGCTCTTCTTTCCTGACCTTGCTCTTAGCAGCAGGGTTGCTTCTATTCCGGCCAATTACACAATAAATAAAGCAAAAAAACAGCTTTTTATCACTTTCTATCTTGGAAAAAGGCTGTCGAATATCTCTGCATTTGAAGCACAATTTAAGGCATTAAGTTTGAAAGTATTTGACACCCTGGAAACAGGACAGGGTACATGATTTACTCTTCAACCACTCTTCGCAATATTCTCTAAAACTTTCTTTCTCACAGCACAGGGTACATGATTTACTCTTCAACCTTTATCCCAAACTCCTCGTCAATTTCCCTTGCAGTTTTCTTCATTTTCTGGAAAAGCCTTTCAATGTCCTCCTCTATTTCCTCAATTGTCCTGAACATGCTCCTGCTTCTCGGCAAATAGAAGCGCCCCTGCCTTACAACAAGGCCACTCCTCTGCAAATTGTTCAAGTGATTTATTACGCTGCCCCTACTCATCCTCACCTTGTTGGCAAGGGCAGTAGAAGTCAGGGGCTTGTTTTGCTCAGCTGACCTTACCACAATCTTGAAAATGCTGGCAGCTGTCTTCCCCCTGTCATTTGACTCGAAAAAGCCGAGGCAGCTGCAAAGCCAGTCAAGCTCCTTCTCAAGACTGTGCGAAAAAGGTTTTTCTACTTTTCTAATAACAATCTTAAAAGAAGCCCTTTTTCCCTCCCCGTGCATAAATAGAAGAGAGGGAGAAATCAATTTAAACCTTTTGTTTAAAAAACTATGTAAATGATTAAATAATTTGGACAAATAGGTGTTGTTTTGCATAAGGGAAAAGCAGTGAAAAAGAGGGAAACAAGCGAACGCAGGCAATTGCAGGAGCTAAAGGAGACCCTGCAAAGGGTGCAGGCAGACTTTGAGAATTACTGCAAAAGAACAGAGAGGGAAAAGGAGCAATTCAGAAAATACGCAAATGCTGAAATAATAAAACAGCTGCTGCCCCTGCTGGACAGCATGCAGGCAGCAGAGGAAAACCTAAAAAAACAGGAAAAAGTTGAAAAGGGAGACGCAATTAAGGGAATTAAATTGCTAAGGCAACAATTGCTTGATTTGCTGAAGAGGCATGGCCTGCAGGAGATTAAATGCGTTGGTGAAAAATTCAACCCAATGCTGCATGAAGCACTGATGCAGGGAAAGGAAAAGGAAAAAGAAGAAGGCATTATTTTGGAGGAATTGCAGAAAGGATATACCCTGAATGAAAGGGTTTTAAGGCATTCAAAGGTAAAGGTGAATAGAAAGGAGGCAGCAGATGAGCAAAAAACCAAATCCGCTTGACATTCCTGATGACTTG
>JAFCFG010000040.1 GCA_017608725.1 Candidatus Iainarchaeum sp. | reverse complement strand
AGCCCGGTGTTAGAATAGGCTAAGGATTTTAACTTTCCCGGTTTCCCCTACTTTTCCCCTTTTTACTCCAACAAGATACTGTACCTTGCTTTTCTCTGCCTGCTCTGCCAGCCTCTTTGTAACAATTCCGTCAAAGACTATTGCGTACACATTTTTCTGCTTTTTCATTTCTTCAAGCAGGTCCCTGACACTAACCTCTTTCATGGTTTTCATTTTTTCATCCAAAAACCTTGCCCTTAAACTGCTGCCAAGTTCCTGCATTGTTTGGTTGAATTCCCCTAAATCGTTTGGCTGTTGTGCCATAACAGCCCTTTCACTGGAAAAGCGTTCACTTGCCCTTCTCCTTATCGGGCTTCTGCCATCCATTCTTGTCCTTGCCCTTCTTGGGCCTCTGCTGTCGCTTCTTTGGCTGGTTCTAAAGCCTCTGCTCCCGCGGCTTTTTTCCCCATAGCTTCTTCCCTGGCTGTAAGTGCCCCTTAGCCTGCCCCTTATCGGCCTTGTTTCCCCGGGCCTCTTTTTTCTCAAAGCAGCCAGGATTTCCTTCATTGTTAGCTCTTCAACCTCTTTTCCGGCTGGAGCTTTTGCAATGTTGGCTATTTTTGTTGCTTGGCTTAGTTGCCTTGCAATAAGAAGGCCGCCTCTGTCTCCGTCAACAAAAACAGTCAGTGTTTTCCTTTTGCCCAATTCAACCACTGTTTTTGGGACGGTTGCGCCGTTTATTGCAATGCAGTTTTTTATTCCGTGCCTAAGCAAATTTAGCACGTCTGCTCTGCCCTCTACCACTATAACCTCATCTTCTTTGTCAACGTCTGGCCCTGCAGGCAGCCTTTCCCTGCCATATTCCTGCAATTCACCGCCCCTTAGGTCTCCTACAATTGTTGCTCTCAGTTCCTCGCTTTCTGGCAGGCTTTCACCCATTTTTTGCAGTAGTTCTTTTGCCCTTTCTGTTACAATCTTCCTTTTCTCGCCCCTTGTATCCTCAATTGCAATGGTTTGGAAGCTGCTGTCGCATGGGCCAACCTTGTCAACAGATTCAATAGCTGCTGCAAGCAGGCTTGTTTTCACCTTGTCCATGCCGCTTGGTACAAGCAATGTACCGGAGGTTTTTCCACTGTGGCTGGTTGCATCCACTTCAATCCTTCCAAGTTTGCCTGCTTTCTGCAGTTCCTTTAGGTCCATGTCTTCGCCCATTAAGCCCTCGCTTTGTCCAAAGACTGCCCCTATAATGTCATGCTTGTCAACTATTCCTTCAACAGTGAATTTTGTTTTAATCAAGTACTTTACAGTACTCAAGTAAGTTTTACCCATGTCTCCTAATCACCTTTTTTCTTTCGGCGTAGAATTAGGCCTTTTCGGGCTTGCCCTGCAATTTGGAAAGGCGCTTTAATACACGGGTTTTTTCCCCGTGAATCAGCAGCTTTTTTCGCTGCTTCTTTTTGCCTGCGATTATTTCAACCTCTGTTTTGAAAAATTTCCGCAGTTTTTCAACCAATTCCTTATTTGCCTTTCCTCTTTCCGGCTTTTTTTGCAGCCTTACTTTGAGGCTGCCATCCCATTCATCTATTCCCGGAACAGCAAATTCCTTGCTTCCAGGAATAACCTGCACTGGCACTATGGTGCCGTGCTTTGTTTTAATCAAAATTTTTTCAAAATCCTTTACAACCATCCAAAGCAAATAAATAACTAAAATGCTTTTAATTGAAATGATTGCTTTCACGCAATTTTGATAAATTCTTAATTTTTTTAACCCTGTTAAAAGGCATTCCTCAAAATGCCCAATTCTACTAAAATAATTATATAGGGCAAAGCATTAAAAAGCAGGAGGTTTTTTCCCTTATTCAATTAATCCTCTTTTTCCTTTTCAGTTGTTCTATTTGCCTCAAAGTCCTTTGAAATTCACCTATTTTTGCCTTGTATTTTTTCTCCAACTCTGCCAGCGCAACACGGAACATTTTGCCAAAAGAGCTGCCGGCTTTCTCTGCATCTCTAACCATTTTCCCCTGGTTCTTCATGAGGCTGCCCCAGTTTTCAATCGCTTCCCTAATAACAGTTTCAGCGCTTTCCACGTTCTTCTTTATCTCTTTAACTTCCCGTTCATCCGCTTCTGGTTTGAGCCTTTCCAGTTCAGCAAGGGCTTTTTCTGCCCACTGCCTTGCCCTTGCTTCCAAGTGGGTTGCCCTGTTTACTCTTGTTTGAGTGCTGTCAATTCTTCTCAGTGCTATCTTGCCCCACCTGTCCAATCTCCGCCTTCTTCTTCCTGGTCTGCCTGCTTTAACCATAACATTTATTTTTATGCCCTTCCCCCTTTTTATCCATTATGGCTAGGTACGGAAAGGGGGCAAATGCGGAAAGGGAACTGATTCAAGCACTTTTCGACGCTGGCTTCTCTGTTGTGAGGATTGCAGGTTCCGGCAAGAACCCATTACCAGCACCGGACATAATTGCTTTGAGAAAGGGCAGGGCAATTGCCTTTGAGTGCAAGGCCTGGAAGGCCAAGAACCTCGCTATTCCGGTTGACCAAATGCAACAGCTGTTGCAGTGGTCAAAGAGGGCTGGTGCTGAACCGCTTATTGGCTGGAAGGTTCCGAGAAAAGGCTGGTTTTTTCTAAGCCCAAGGCAAATGCACAATTCAGGGAAGTTCTATTTAATCAGCCTGAATGATGCAATGAGGAAGGGCAAAAGCCTTTTTACTTTACAGCAAAAAGTCTTGGGAAAATAGTGCCCTGCAGCAAGAGCTTAGAACAGCCAATTGGTTGAGTTTTTAAAGATTTTTAGGGTTGAATTATTCTATGCGAATTCTAACCGAGGACATAATTGCAGAGTTAAAGCTCAGATTGAGCGAAACAAAGAGCCTGAGAAGCAAGGTTTTGTTAAAGGAAGCTTTGAGAGCACTCACTGAATTAAAGGCAGCAAACAAGAAAAAGCCCTGATTCTACATCCTTCGCTTTACAAGCACAAGCATTGTTGCAAGTATTGTGCCAATTACTGCCGCAACAACCATTACCTCAACTGAGGCCTCTTTTCCCATGGTAAAGGCAAGGTATCCTGTCGCACCAACAAGGCCAACCTCAAGTGCAACCAAAATAGTGCTTGCAGTATTTATTGCCTTGCTGCCGGCAACCCTCTCTTTCAGTGACCAAGCCAGTCTCTCAGTGTCTGCAAGCCTTCTGTTCAAGTCTGCAATATTCTTCTTTGTTTCCTGGTTTAACTGCAGTATGTTTTTAACGCTTTGGTTGACTCTGGCCTGAAAAACGGCTGCCTGGTTTTCAATAAAGCGCTGGTCTTCCTTGAATGCATTTAATGCCCTTTTTTCAACTTTGTCAGTCATTTTGTCTGCAATGCTCTTTACCTCTTCCCTGATAAACAGAGCCATCCTTGGTTTTTCCTCTTCAACATATCTTTTCACCAGCTTGTTTATCTCGTTTTGCAGCAAGGCAAAGGTATTTGCCTCGCCAAGCAAAAGCAGCCTCTTTGCCTGGTCCGGTTTCACACCGAGTTCCTGCAGGCTTTTTATTATGTTTTCCTCACTTTCCCCGCTTTTCACCATTTCCTGAATGGCTTCAATAATGCCTGCTTTTAATGGTTTTTCTTCCGGCATTGGCTTACACCTCTTTTTTCCAGAACTATTATCCCTCTTTTGGTTAATAAGCTTTGCTTTTCCTTGCCCAATAAAGCTTAAATATAATTTTGGCCCTTAATTAAAAACAGATGTTGCGGAATATAGTTCTTGGCGCAGCAGTGGCTTTTGTTGTGGCAGGCCTTGCTTTCTTCTACCTGTATCAGGAGCAGGAAAGCCAGCCACTTGAAGTAGAATTTGAGCCTGATTTGGGCGGCATCCCAACAGTGGTTGTAACCGATTCCGGGAATCCTGTCCCAAGCCCAGGAAACTGCGATAACCTTCCAAGCCAGTATGAGAAGAACCTCTGCTGGGGCTTTCAGGCAGGCTTGGAGCAGAATGTAAGGCTGTGCGACAACATTGTTCCGGAAACAAGGCCAAACAATACTGTTGATGAAAGTGACAAGGTTGTCTGCATTGAGGCTGTTGCAAGAGAGCTTCTTGATCCGAGCATCTGTGAGCAGGAATTCATTGGCAACACAGACAGACGCTACCACTGCCTAACCCAGATTGCAAGGGATGAGGGAGAATACGATTTGTGCAACAGAATGCCCCAACCCTATAAGGACAAATGCATTAGGGCTGTTGATGATGAACTGGCCTTCCTTATCACCTGATCTACAAAAGCTTCAATGCCCCAGTTAACCCATCCAAAACTTTTTCATCTACAGGGCCAATTGCAATGCAGGTAGGGGTTCCCCTCCTGACCTGAGTCAGGCCAGCGTCTTTTACTATGGCAACAGGAAACTTCTTCTTTGCCTTGTTGTACAATTGCATTAGCTCTTTTCTGCTTCCAACCCTCAAAACAACCTTTTTCATGCCCTCTACATTCCAAGCATTAAAAGCAGCAGTTGTCACCTTGGCCAAAGCAGCAACACTTGCATGTGCTGCCTGAGAGGCAATTTTGCCCTTTCCCATTTTCAAATCAGTTCTAACAACGATTGCCTGTTTCAAAGCCATTTTGCTTCACCAGCACTTAATTATTTTCAGGCCTTAGCCTTTTTATTCCTATAGTCTTCAATTGCCTTTCTAAGGCCGTCCATTGAGAGAACAGAGCAATGCATCTTTTGAGGGGGCAACCCATCTAACTGTTTTGCAATCTTTTCCTTATTGATTTTAAGCGCTTCCTTCAAAGTCATGCCCTTAACCATTTCAGTCAGCTTGCTTGAGGTTGCAATTGCTGCCACGCAACCAAATGTCTTCACTTTAATATCTTTAATTATCTCTTCCCCCTTTTTGTTCTTGCCTACTTTGATGTATACCCATATCAGGTCCCCGCAGTTATGTACAGCTAATGATCCCGTTACATATGATTTGCTGTTTTCTATTTCCAGATTGTACACTTCTCCAGAGTAATGAAGTTTTCCAATATGGGTTATTGGAACAAAAAGGTGGTTTTCGTTAAACCACGAATCTGTTGCTATTGGTTTTTCAATAGCAAAGCTTTCATTTAATATGTTTGCTAATCTCTCCAAACTGTTTCTCTCGCCAATATGAATCCTGTAAGCTTTTTGGCGCTTTACTCCACCCCTGCTTCTCTTTTCATTCTCTGTATAGATTGACGGAATTATCCTCTGCCTTAACAACAGTGTTTTAATCTGCTCCGTTAATTGATATGAAATTGTCAAATAGCCAGCTTTTGCCTTTTTTTCGTTGAAGTAGCCATCTCCTTTCCAAAGTCCATAAATCAAGCTCTTCTGTTTTTCAGGAGGTAAAAGCATCATCCAATGTGGAATTTTCTTGTTTGCTGCACCTTTTCCAAAAAGCGACTTAAACAACCTAACAATGAAAACGTTGTGCATTTTAACTCTCAGCGTTTTTCTTTTTTCTATTAGTGTTCTTTTTGCTTCAATCCCGAATAGTTTTTTTACAATCACTTCAACATCATCTGCCAGATCAGTTTCAGAAGAGTTAAAACTAAGGCCAAGAGTAACTTTTGTAGTTTTTTCTCTTAGGTTTCCTTCCGCCAGGTAGTAACCACACAAGCGCAAGAAGTCTGAGTCAACAGGGATTTTTTTTGGCACTTCTTTGCTTCTAAAGTCCCATTTCTTCTTTTCACTTGGGACTTCAATAAATTTTCTATCAGTTTCCTCCATCAGAACGGGGTAAGCTACCAAATCCCCCTTTTCCAATTCTCTAGCGTGGTACCAGCAAGTAGGCAGGGTTTTCTTTCCTTTTGCAAGCCTGTATTTCCATCTATTCGGCACTTTTGCTGCCAATACTTCGTGTTCCGGAGTCAAATAAGTGACCCCCAATTTATTTTTGATTCTAATCGTCTCTCCATTATAGTTTCTTGAAATGGTTTTCTGAATGCGGTTATAGTGTCCATCATGTCCTAAAACTCTATTGCCAACTTTAAGCAAATCAATTTCCATAAACTCATCATTGGCATGAACCATTGAACCAGGGGGCAAACAAACCGGGTTTCCCACTTTGCCCAACCCATCGGGCTTTTTCATTTCCCCGATGTTGTGCGGGTGCCTGAATTCATGTAACACTTTGTCTGAATACATATTCTTTCCTCCGCAAAACCCTTTTTTCCTCCTTTTAAGTGATTCTAAATAGTACTGTTCCATCACTCAGTGCTCATGCACGTGCTCTGCCTTTTTCCTCAAACCTGCCGATGTCTAGTACCTTCCGCAAGGGGCTGATATCCCTCAACTTCTTTACAATTACCGGCAGTTCCTTTAAGACAAAATCAATGTCCTTCTTTGTTGTGCTTCTCCCAAGGGTAAATCTCAAACTGCCATGGCACTTCACGTGGGGCAGGCCAATTGCTCTGAGAACATGGCTTGGCTCCAGCGACTTTGTACTGCATGCACTGCCTGTGCTTGCTGCAATTCCCTTATCGCTCAGCATCAGAACCATGCTTTCACCCTCAACAAAATCAAAGCCAAGGTTTACATTATTGCTCAGCCTCTTTTTCCCAATTGCCGGGCCATTCAACCAGCTGTTTCGCATTTTCAAAGCGCCGTTCACAAGCTTTTTCGCAAGTTTTCTCTCCCTTGCAGCTTCTTCTACTCTTTCGCCCTCAGCAATCTCCAATGCCTTTGCCATTCCAACTATGCCGGCAACATTCTCTGTTCCAGACCTAAGGCCTTTCTCATGGTTCCCGCCGTGCATTAAAGGACAAATCTTTGTCCCTTGCTTAACATACAGGAAGCCAATGCCCTTTGGGCCATAGAACTTATGCCCGGAAGCTGAAAGCAAGTCAACATTCATTCTTTGCACATCAATCTTTTCCTTGCCCACACTCTGCACTGCATCAGTGTGGAAGTAAATGCCCCTCTCCCTGCACAGTTCACCAATCTCTTTTACTGGCTCAATTGTCCCAATCTCGTTGTTTGCATGCATAACACTAACCAGAATAGTTTCGTCCTCCATCTTCTTTTCCAATTTCGCCAGATCAATAAACCCTTCCTTGTCCACATCCAGATAACTCACTTCAAAGCCGCTTTTTTCCAAAAACTTGCAAGTATTTTCCACAGCATGGTGCTCTATTTTCGTTGTAATTATGTGCTTGCCTTTCCTTCTGTTTGTGTAGGCAACCCCTTGCAGTGCAATATTGTCTGATTCTGTTCCGCCACTTGTAAATATGATTTCCTCTGGCCTTGCATTAATTGCTTTTGCAACTTGTTCCCTTGATTTTTCCATTGCCTCGCCTGCTTCCAACCCAAACAAATGCAAACTGCTTGCATTTCCAAATTTCTCTGAGAAATAAGGCTGCATTTCCCTCAGAACCCTTTTGTCCACTGGCGTGGTAGCAGCATGGTCCAAATATATTTTCTTCATTGGACCACCTTTTTTGATAAAACTTTTTTCAAAAGTTTTTGGTCCAAATATATTTTCTTCATTGGACCACCTTTTTTGATAAAACTTTTTTCAAAAGTTTTTGGTCCAAATATATTTTCTTCATTTGCAAGCCCTCCAGCATTCAGCATCATGTTCAGCATAATGCTTTTCCAAAGCGGTAAAAATGCCCTTCCCCT
>JAFCFG010000039.1 GCA_017608725.1 Candidatus Iainarchaeum sp. | reverse complement strand
AGTGCTTGTACTCCTGGCCATAGCCCCCAGCACTTGCAAGCAAGAGTGCTGCTAAAAGAACAAACGCGATAACTGCCCTATTTTGCTTCAATTTCAATCAATTAAGATAACTTCCCCATTTAATAAAAATTTAATGGTTTTCTTTCGCTAAGTGTTGGCAGGCAGGTTAAAGTAGGCAGTTCATGTTTCTCATTAGGCAATGCCTTATGAACTGCCTTATGTGTAGAGGTAAAGCCTCTATAATAAGGCAGGCATTCATCAAGTCCAGAAGACTCAGAAGGCACAGGCATAGGTCCAAGTCTTGTGGCAGGACTTTTGTTAGGGATTATGGCTATAAGTGGCTGAACCATGCTAAACTTCTACTGCATTTACTACAGCTTCATCAGGCAACAACAGCCCCGGCATGATCCCTGCAGAAAAAGCAGGAGTCATAAAATACAAAACAGGCAGCAAATGGGTACAACCCATCAAAAATCGGCTCTCAGGCTACTCTGCCAGCAGTTATTTAAACAAAACCAATTTAATCATTATCCAACTACTCTCTATACTGAGAGTTGTGTATGTCTGAAAACATTTTTGCAAAAAAAGCAAAAGCCCATGAATTGCTGAAGGACGAGCGCTTCCTCTACCCGGAATATGTTCCGGAAAGGCTGCCTTACAGGGATGCTGAAATTGATTCACTTGTTTTTGCCCTGCGGCCTGTTTTGCAGGGGAAAAGACCCCAGAATGTTTTCGTTTATGGCAGGAGCGGGACCGGGAAAACGGCAACTGTCCGATTTGTGTTGAACGAGCTGCAGCAATACAGCGACAGGGCAAAAGGGCTTTACATCAACTGCTTTCAATTCAACACAAGGCATTCAGTGCTTACACAAATTGCAAACTTTTTGGGAGTAGGCGCGCCAAGGCGGGGCATTGCAACAGATGAAACATACACTCAGATGGTGAGGGCACTGCAGAGCATTGAATTTGTTCCAGTAGTTGTTTTGGATGAAGCAGACCAGTTAACTCACGGCCAGGAGGCAAGCAAGCTGTTCTATGATTTGCTCAGAGTAGTTGAACAGCAGCGAAAGGGATTTGGCCTTGTTTTCATCAGCAACCTTTCTGACTTTGTTGCATCGTTGGATGCGAGAGTGAAAAGCAGCCTTGCAGAGCAGACCCTGTGCTTTGAGCCTTATTCCCCAATGCAGTTGAAGGCCATCCTCAGGGCAAGGGCAGAGTACGCTTTCCACCCCAATGCCCTTGATTCTGATGTTATTAATGTTGCTGCTGGCCATGCAGCAAAGTTTGGCGGCGATGCAAGGATTGGAATTGAGTGCTTGCTGAGGGCAGGAAGGGAAGCAGAAAGGCAGAACAGCAGGAAGGTAGAGATAAAGCACCTGCAAAAGGTTTTTCCAGCAATTGATGCTGCTGCTCTGCAAAAAGCCGCTGCTTATTTGAATGAACATGAGAAGGCAATCCTCAAGGCTATTCCAGCAAACAAGCCAATTGCTTCCGGAGACCTTTATTCTGCCTACAAGAGGGCCATGAAAAAGCCTTTTTCACAGCGCTATTTCCGAAAGATGAGGTCAAACCTGGAGAGAATGCATTTGATTAACTGCGAAGCAACTGCAAAGAGGGGGATAGGCAGAACAGTGATGATTTCACTTGCATTTCCCAAAAACAAGCTTGAGGCTATTGTAAAAGCCGTGCCATGAAATGGTAAAGCCAGCCCCCGTAGGTGTTTTTCGTAAAAAATTATGGTTGCAGAGCCTTTGAGCAGAACAAGGTTTGCCCTCAGAAAAGCCAGGCTGCACAGGGCTGCAAATTCCAAAGGCACCTGAAACTCCCATTCAAGCAATTGAAGTTGCCCTCAGAAAAGCCAGGCTGCACAGGGCTGCAAAGGCCCAACCAAAAACAAATAAAAAACCTATTCACCCATTAATTTTATTTGGTGATAAATTATGGCTAAAAAGACAATTGCGGGGGCTGTTTACACGAAAGCCGGCGGCCTGCCTGATGAGGAGGTTGCATACCGCTTGGTGAAGCTTTACTTTGAGGATATCTCAAGACCAAGCCTGAAGAGAAAAGTTAACCTGGATGCAGTAATCAACGCCTACTTTTACGCACTGCGAAGAATCAAAAATAAGGAAAAGGAATTGAAGACAATCCGGCACATTGTGGAAGAGAAAGAAAAGGAAATGGTTTCTGAAACAAAAGAGCAGCTTATTCCAGAGCCAAGCAAGGAAGGGAAATAGCATTTCAGTGGCTGAGCTGAACCTTGACCACATCGTTGTTTTTCAACGCATGTTCTTTGCCAAGCTTTTGCTTTGTTCTGCAGTCAACTGCTGCAACAAACCTTTGAACAAAATCACTGTGAATTGCTGCAGCCAAGTCAATTGCTGTACTGCCTTTTTTCAGCAAATAGGCATCTGGCAGAACATGGCCCTTCCCTGAAGCCAATTTGTTTGCATCCTCCACCGGGTAAACAACAATCAACCCAAGCAATTCAAAAGCCGTTTTGTTAATTGCCTGTTGCACTCCAGTACTGCCGAAAACATTAAGTATGTGTTCCTGAATGAAATCCAGCGCATGTTTTTGCTTTTCATCCAGGCCTCCCTTTATATTGAATTCCTTTGACCCTGGCGTATAATCAATTAAACCTGCCTTCGCTGCTTTTCTCAGCGTCAATTCCGCTTCTGCACAGCAAGGCACAAAAATCTTTTCAGGAAACTCCTCCCTAAGCTTTTCAAAATTCTCCTTTGCATTTGGCAAATCCATTTTGTTGCATGCAATAAGCATTGGCTTGCTTCTCTGCCTGATTGCAGAGGCAAATCTAAGCACTTCCTGCCCATTCCACTCGCTTGGCTTTGCGCTGAATTTCCCCTCCTCAAAAACCCCTTTCACCTTTTCCTCACTCATCCCAAGCCCTGACAGTTGCTTTGCAACAGGCCCCCATGGTTTTCCAGAAACAGTTGCTGCCTTGCTTATCTTTGCCCAGTTCTTCTCAAGAATTCCCTTAACCCAGTAATCGATTTCCCTCTCCAAAAACCTGACATCCTCAGCTGGATCATATCCTTTCGTTGGGTTTCCCTCTGCATCTGTTGTTCCACTGCAGTCAAGAACATGAATCAATGCACTGGCCTGCATCAAATCATTCATAAACTGGTTGCCCAAGCCCTTGCCCTGCCACGCCCCCTTAATTAAGCCAGCAACATCCAGCAGGGTAACGGGAATTTCCCTGACCCCGTTCTCGCACTTGCTATTCTGTGGCTGGCACTCTTTGCCAAGCTCCTGGTGAACGCACTTTGCTGTAACATAGCCTGTTCCCTGATTTGGCTTTATTGTTACAAATGCTCTGTTTCCAATCTCAGCATCAACCAGCGAAGCAGCGCTGAAAAAAGTCGTTTTTCCAGTGTTGGTCTTTCCAACAATCCCAATCTGCATGTCAAAATTGTACTTCAATTTATTTTTATTTTGAACCTATTTTTATTTTGAACCCTGCCCAATTTCCAAACGCCTCCAGACAGGTAACTGCTCCAGGCACTATAGTTATTTAAATAATAAATGCCTTATACTAATAAAATTTTTTGGAGGTTTTGCTTAATGAGGAAATTTGTTTTTGTCTTAATTGCGTTGCTTTTTGCAACAGCTTACGCTGTTGCAGTCCAGAATGCAGATATAACTGTGGATCCATCAGATACGCAAACCGGTGAAAACCTTGTTGAAGCAGATGATACAAAGCCGGTTGTTGTTAGGAAGCCAATAACAAGGCTGCACCTGATTGGAACAGGCCTTGCAATCAGCGAAGATGACGCCTTTGATTTTTCCTATGCAAAGGTCGTTGTTGGTGCAGTAAAGGTTTCCAAAACAACAGAGGGCATTGCTGAGGAGGGCTTTGTCACAAAAAGGCTTGGCGTTCTGATGCTGGACAGAAAAAGGTATCACCTGAAAGACATCGCGGTTTCAGCTGAGGAAATCTCAGCTGAAATATATGGCCCAACAGCAGCAGCCACAAGCTCAGAGGCAATCGGCGAACTAAAGGTAAAGCGCTTTGAAAGGCCAGAAAAGGACATTTGGGCAGGAAACATGGTTTTAGACGATAAACCCTACAATATCTACCTCCTTGGTGTTAAGAGGCAGTTCAAGGTAGTGGAAGTCGCCCAAAAAATTGGAGAGTACTGCAAGAACCACCCAGATGATGCAAGGTGCAAAAAGCTTGTTTCAACATGTCCAAGGGACGCAGATGGATGCAGGAACAGGATAGAAGAGCACTGCAAAAACAACACAACTGACAGGCAGTGCCTCCAGCTAAAAAAACTGTACTGCCTAAAGAATGCAACAGACGAGAGATGCAGGAATTACCTCAAAAGCCTGTGTGAGAAATATCCAGGGCTGGCGCATTGCAGAATCAGAACAGTTAACGGGGAGAGGATAATCGGGATCAACAGTGAATCAGTAGTAGATGCAACAGCAGAAACAGGGGAAGTTGCAGAGAACCTTGTTTCTACAAAGACACGGCCAAGGCTGGCTGTTGTGAAGAAAAAAATCGATGCGGTCAGGACAAGAGCACTAACAGGCGATGAGTGAAGTGGTTGAGATGGATACAAAGCAATTAGCCATAATTCTGTTTGTTTCGGCTTCTTTCATCGCACTGCTTGGCTGCGTTAAAGAACAGCCGCCGGCTGGCCCAGAATGTGCAGGGGAAGGTGAGAGTGTCCCGGCCATAGCTGAACCGCCTGAGTGTTGTGCTGGCTTGACTTTGATTCCGCCAATGGAACAAAACGTTGTTGGAATAAGCGGCTACTGCACAGCCAAATGTGGCAATGGGACCTGTGACCAAATAGAGAGCCAGTACAACTGCCCAGAGGACTGTGAAGCTGAAACCCAACCTTTGGATGAGCAGGTTGTTGGCCCAGACTACTATGACAGCGAGCAAGATGCCTTTGATGCCCTTGGCGGAGAAGCAGATGCCATTCCGGACGTTTCACCGGATGAGCTTGAGGCCTTAATTGGGGGGTAACCCCCTGCTTTTTCCTTTTTTCCAATTCTGTTAAAAACCTATTTAGGCAGAGAGTTATTTGATGGACATGCTTTGGACTGATAGGTTTTTTCCAAAAGATTTCACCGAATTTGTGGGAAACAGCGAAATAGTTGAAGGGGTCAAGCATTGGGCAGAGCAGTGGAACAAGGGGAAAATGCAGCAACCGCTGTTTTTATATGGCTCAACAGGAACAGGCAAAACCTGCCTGGCAATTCTTGTGGCAAAGGTATTTGGCTGGCAGCTGTTTGAATTCAATGCTTCTGACAGCAGAACCAAGGACAGGGTTGAAAAAATTGCAGGCAGTGCCTCCAAAGCAAGCAGTTTTTTTGGAAAACCAAGGCTCATTCTGCTGGATGAAGTAGACGGCTTGCAGGGAACGGCTGACAGGGGCGGTGCAGCCGCTATCGCAGCACTGCTCAAAGAAGCAAAGAACCCTGTTATTCTAACAGCAAACGATATCTACTCCAACCAAAAAATCGCCCCTTTACGGGCGCAGTGCAGGCTTTTGCATTTCAAAAAAATAAACTATTTGAGTATTGCAAAAAGGTTGAGGGAGATATGCAACCAGGAGGCAATTGAAGCAGAGCCCGATGCATTGCAACTACTTGCAAAAAACTGCTCTGGTGATTTCAGGTCTGCCTTGCTTGATTTGCAAACCCTTTCCCTTTCCGGCAATATTAATTCAGAGGCAGTCCAGTCTCTTGGTTACAGGGAAAGGCAGCAGGATGTTTTCAAAACAATTGAAGCAATTTTCAGGGGAAAAAGCGTTGGCGAAATCAGAAAGGCCAGGTTTCAGAGCGATGTAAGCGATGAAATGCTTTTGAGGTGGATTGAGGAAAACATTCCCAGGCACTTTAAGGAGGGCAATGACGCTGCAAATGCCTTTGACCGGCTGAGCAGGGCAGACGTTTTCAATGGCAGGATAAGGAACAGACAGCATTACGGGTTTCTAAGGTATAGCACTGAACTAATGACTGCCGGGGTTGCCCTAAGCAGAAACCGGGAATACAGCGGCTGGATCCAGTACCAGTTTCCCGGTTTGCTGCGAAAGCTTAGCAAGAACAGGGGGGAAAGGAATTTGAGGAGGGGGTTGTGCCAAAAGATTGGGGGCAGAATGCATTCAAGCAGCAGGGTAGTGCTTGCTCATGACCTTCCTTACCTGAAATCATTGTTCAAGGACAGGGAGAAAGCGGCAGGCTATGCTGCTGCATTTGATTTGAACGAAGAGGAAATTGCATTTCTTCTTGGTTCAAAACCAACTGCAAAAAGGGTTAAGAATATTTTTTCTGAGGCCGAGGAGTTGAAGAGCAAGCACATTGCACAGAAAGGAACTCCTTTTCAGGCAGAGCCCAATGAAGAAAAACAGGCCGTGCAATTGGATGATGGCCAGGCAAAACTGTTTTAGTTTTTTCCCTGTTTTGTTTTTATTGTGCCTGTCAAGAAAAAGATACTTGGGATTGGAAGGTCTATCAAGGCTAGGGCCACCGTTGCAAAAGAGCTAAAGCTTGTTAAAAAAATAAACGCAGCAGCAAACAAAACAGTTTTTATGATAAATCTGGAGTCTGCTTATTTGAAGGGAAATTTAAACAGGCATATTTTGGATTTGCTTACTTCAGAGATAGCCAAATCCAAGTTAGCTGCTGGGGAAAAGAGGGCAAGGCTTAAATTAGTTCAAGATTGGAAAAACAGGCCCTATATTTAATGCCTGTTTTAGATTTCAATTTCAAGAATGGCCGTTGGCTGCTTTAAACCAAATTCGTTCAAAACCCTTTTGCTTATCTCTCCTATTACCCCTTTCTTTCCCCCAAGGCTTACTGCAGCACACTTCCCTGGTTCAAGAGCAGGCACTCTATTCTCTTTCAGTGAATAGCTTAACCCAAGATTGTCTGCAATGGAATCCAGCACGCCCTTTATTGCAGTGAATTCTGCTCCCTTTCCGCAGAGGGCAATACACAGCCTGTCTTTCTCCGAAACCTTGGTTTCGCTCTTTGCATCCAGTTCAACGGTTTTTCCAACCTCAAAGATTTTTTGCGGGTAAGCAAAGTGCTTGTTTGCAGCTAGGAATTCAAGCAGCTCTGGAAACAGCTGCTTCCTGAAAACAGTGTAGTTCTCACTCACAGGGTTTGCCAATTCAACAAACTGTTCTTTTTCTGGGTCAAGCCCAATCATTGCAGCCTGCTTTTCCTTGTTGCTCATTGTGTAGGTTAAAACCCCCTGCAATCCAAGACCAACACAAACCTCTCTAACCAAATCACCCTTCTTTGTTTCAGGCCTTTCTTGCCCAACAACAGCAATGTTTATCGGCTCTGGTTCAATCCTGCCAAAGCCGTAGGAAATCAGAACATCTTCTATTACATCAACTGGGTGCAGGATGTCCATTCTGTAGGCAGGGTATTCCACTGCAAGCTTTTTTCCCTTTATTTTTGCCTTGTACCTTGCTCTTTCAAGCAGCTTAACTATTTTCCTATTGCTTAGCTTCAAGCCAGCTATTTCTCTTACCTCTTCAAGCATTACCTCTGCCTTTTTCACATTCAAATTGGGTGTCCACTTGGCTTTTCCGTTGCTGTCAACAACCTTTACAGAATAAATTTGGCCTCCCCTCTCAGCTATTGCCAGGGTTATAACATTCAAAGCAGTTTCAATTCTTTCCTGGTCAAAGCCACTTACCTCAATGAAAAG
>JAFCFG010000038.1 GCA_017608725.1 Candidatus Iainarchaeum sp. | reverse complement strand
CCCCAAAAAAGGCTTTAAAGCAATTTCCAAACACCCTTTTTCTGGTTAAAATGCAGGTGGCAAATTTAACCCTCTCCTACCAGATTGCAGAGCTCAAGCCATTGCTGGAGGGAAGCATTGTGAGGAACGTGCAGGAATTGGGCAGCAATTGGTTAAAGCTGCGCTTGCAGACAAGGCAGGGAAACAGGGACCTGATCCTTGCCCAAACCGCATTTTTCCTGACTTCTTTCTCCTTCCCTGCAAGGCAGCAAACCTCTGGTTATGGGGCCTTTTTGCGAAAGCATTTAAGGAACAAGAGGGTTATTTCGCTTCAACAGCACTACTTTGACAGGATTGTGTTAATCGAATTCCAAGAGCATTTCCTAATCCTCGAGCTGTTTGCAAAGGGAAACATAATCCTCACCAACAAGAAGATGCAAACACAGTCTGCTTTCAGAAAAGAGCAATGGAAGGACAGAGTCCTGAGGAAGGGGGAGCAGTACAAGTTTCCGAGTTCAAAGGGCTTAAACCCATTGAAAATTTCCCCGGCCCAATTGAGGAATGTTTTCAAAGCAGGCCAGAGCAATACAATAAGAGCTCTAATCAAAAGTGTAAACATCGCGCCTGTTTTGGCTGAAGCCGCTTGCAGCCAGGCAGGCATTGAAAAGGAGAAGAGGGCAAGCACTCTGAGCCAAAAGGAATTGAGGGGGCTCTGCAATGCAGTGAAGGAAACCTACTCAATTAGCCTAGAGAAGGAAAAGCCTGCTTTAGTTGAAAAGGGCAGTGAGGAAATCCTCCTTCCATTTCCATTGCCCCCGCCGGCTGCAAGAACAGTGCAGCATTTTCCCTCGGTAAATGAGGCAATTGACTCAATCTACAGCAGATGGTTCGCCTCAGACAAAGCAGGGCCGGAAGAGCAGGCAGCTGAGAGGCAGCAAATGCAGCTGCAGAGGAGCATTGAAAGGCAGAGAAAGGCAATTGGTGAACTGCAACAGGCAATTGAATTGAACAGGGCAAAGGCCAATGCAATATACGTTAACTACGCCCAAATATCGCAGTTGATTAAAGAGGCAAAACCCTTTTTGGGTGCAAAAAAGCAACAAGAAGAAGTTATGTATAAGTTAAAAAAGAGGTTTTCCTTTTTGCAGGAACTTGACCTCAGAACTGGCAAAGCTGTCCTAAAATTGCCGGAAAAAGAAAGTTAGGGGAAAGGAAAATTTTTTTCTACTGCCCTGTTGGAATCTCTCTCTCATCCACGATGAATACATCGCTTACAGCTGTTACTGCACTGTATGGAATCTGCACAACCCTTTCCTTCGGGTTTAGCTTTTTCAGGAATTTGCTGTCTCTATCCAGTTCAACCATCAGGTGCTCTATCTCACCTGTCTGCTCGTTTACAAGCAAATCACTCAACTTTCCCACTTCTTCGCCTCTGTTTGTTATAACCTTTTTTGTGGCAAGCTGCCTTGCAATAGTGTACTTGTACACTTTTTTTCCACCTTCCTTGTTGGGTAAAATAAAAAACTGCAAACTTGTTTATAAATGTTTCCATTTTTTGACGCTTCTACATAAACCGGTTTTTAAAGAATTTCCCCTTCTTTCTTCCCTTATGCACAATCCAAATGAATATTTCAACAAAGAATTAATCACAATGTTCAAGAGACAGCAGTACAAGCTGTTTGGACACAGCGCAGTCAAGCTCTGCCACTGGACCAAATCAGCAATCTACAGAAACAAGCCCTGTTACAAGCAACGCTTCTACGGCATTCAATCATACAGATGCCTGCAGTTTACTCCAACAGTTGCCTTCTGCGACCAGAACTGCACCTTCTGCTGGAGGCCCCTAACAACATTCCCCAAATTTCCAAAGCAATTTGACTCGCCGGAGGAAATAATTGAGGAAGCAATCAAACAGCAAAGGGGCCTTCTCTCTGGTTATGGAGAATTCAGGGAAAAAATCGGCAAAAAAAAATTGCAGGAAGCAAACAACCCAAACAATGCCGCAATTTCTCTGAGCGGTGAGCCCACTCTCTACCCAAAAATCTCTGATTTGATTCAGGAATTTCACAAAAGGCAATTCACAACATTCCTTGTTTCAAATGGCCTTCATCCAAAGGTCCTTTCCGAAATGCATATGCCAACCCAATTGTATGTTTCCCTTGAAGCGCCAAACCAAGAGATGCACAAAGAGATTAATGCACCCATATTCAAAAACAGCTGGGCCCTGTTGAATGAAACCCTTGCCTTGCTTCCATCCCTCAAGACAAGGAGGACAATTCGCATTACTGCAATCAAGGGCAAGAACATGTCCAACGAGAGGGAATTTGCTTCCCTCATTCAAAGGGCCGAGCCGGATTTTCTTGAAATCAAGGCCTATATGTTTGTTGGTTATAGCAGAAAACGCCTTAAAATAGAGAACATGCCCCTGCACAGCGAGGTAAGGCAGTTTGCCGAAAAAATTAATAAGCATTTGAACTATAATCTAGTGGACGAAAGCAAGCCAAGCAGGGTAGTGCTTTTGAGCAAGAAAAAGAGCAATTTGAAGATAGGCAGTTGATTGTTTATGGCTGAGGAAGAAAATGATGAAGCACCGAAGAAAAGGAGGAAGGGCAAGGGCTTTTTCACCAGGAGGAGAATCCTAATAATCTTCGCAATCATATTTATTTTTGCTGCCGGCGCGGCATTCCAGCATTACTTCCTTGAGCCCTTGTATGGTGAAACCGTTGCAGAGAAGTATAGCCGGTGTCTGAACCAGAAGGAGCTTCTGAATGACCGGTTTGCGGAATGCGAAAACTTGAGAAGGGCCTGCGAATTCCAGTTAAACGAGTGCCAAGCCCGGTAATTCAGTTTTCTTCAACCTCTCCATTTGGGGCTTTCTCTGAAAAAACCCGGGCTTGAAACTTAAATATGTCCGTTCCCTTAAGCTTCCAGCTTTGGGCCGGCAGGCCAGCCTTCAAACAGCACTGCTCCAAAAATGTTTCAGCATCCCAGCCTTGCTCTGTTGCGACCTGGGGCAGCAAAAGCCCTGACCTAAGATTCCTTTTCACAATCAAGCCGTCTTTTTCAACCCCGATTTTTCCAACTATTTTGCCCTTTTCCCCCTCTATTTCCTGCGGCATAGTAAGAATGCTTATCTCAAGCACAACATTCTCAAACTCGCTTACCCGCAGGGCCGGAAACCTCGGGTCGTGGAAAGCTGCCTCAACTGCTGCCTCAATTACTGCATTCCACAATGGCTTAAGCGGATAGGGAAAGCCAATGCACCCCCTCAGCTCTTTTTCTGGAAAGCTGCGCAGTGTAACAAACAAGCCTCTTTTTTCCAAAAACTTTCCTTCCTTGCAGGGCTCTTCAAGCAGCTTGTTTGCAGCGGAAAAGTAGCTGATGCTCTTCCTGGCGAGCTTAATCAGCTTCTTTGCGTCCTCAACCGAAAATTCACTGCCCATTTCCAATCTAAATAATTATTTCCCTTAACATCTTTAAAGCGTTTGTCCCCGCAACAACGTTCAATCCATTTGTTTTCTTATAGTGCTTTCTGCATTTTTTTTCGTTCTTCGCCGAATTTCTGCCCTGATTTAAAAATCTTTTCAGGCCGGCTTGTTTCTAATGATAAAGGCTGTTGGTTTGCTTGCTGCCATTTGCTTGCTCCTACTGTTCAGTGGCTGCACCCAAAAGATGAGCATTGAAAACAGGCTTCTATGTTTGGACCTTACAGAGCGAAGCTATGCCTTTGTTCCAAATTGTGAAACAGAAGAGCAATGCTTCTCCTTGCTTGAACAGCGCTTGTTCAATTTCAACAGCGCGGTTTTCAGCCCGGCTGTCCAAAGCGAACTGTATTACTACAAGAACGATGTTGCTTTGAGCTGGCTTTACTTTAACAGGGCAAAGAATAACATTTCTGAGGTTCATTCAATCTGCAACGGGGAAAAGGGCCTTTCCTCCCTGTCTGGCGAGCTCAACATGCTGATGCACAACCTGTACAAGGCATTTGAGTTCAGTGATAAGGCAAACAAAAGAAGCTTCACAATCCTGTTGCTTGAAAGCGCTAACCTGCAGGAACAGGATATAAACCTTGCCAAAGAAGAGCCCTTATTCAGTGACTTTGTCTTGCTTAACAACAACCTGAATGACCTCGCTTCCGGCAATAGCTGCAGCAGCAGCACATATGCCTGTTTCTATTTGAATGAGGTCCTTGCCTTCCAGCAGCTAGCAGAGAGAACCGGCTTTGAAGTGCGGTTGGTCAACGAGGTTACTGTCTTTGACCTGCTTCAAAACCACAAGGAACAGGTTGCATCCTATGCAAAGAGGGCATTCCCCATTCCCTTTTTGGGCGATGTTCTGCCAGCATTCATTGTTTATTTCAACGACTATATCAAGGTATCAGAGGCCTTGGACAGATTGCAGGGCTTTCCCTCCTTCCAATTCCTGCAGAGCTACAACCAATTCATGGGCGAAAACAACAGTGCTTTGCAGCGCTTCTCCCAGCTAATGCAAAGCAGTGCAAGGCACAGAATGGAATTGCTAGAGAGAAACAAGCTATTGGAGAAGCAGCTTGACACTAAGCTGGCTGCATCAGAGCGCTATCTAAACAGCTTGCTTTCAAAGCACTATGCCTCTTTTGATGAAAACTTTTTCCCGGAATTGTATGCAGAGCTCGGTCAAAACAGGGGAATTGCTGCCCAGAAGTACAGCATTCAGGACTTAAGCCAGCTGAGCCAGAAGGGCAGGGAAGAGCTTTCTCGGTTGAGAGCTGAATTCACTGAATTGCAGCAGCAGGATTTTCTCGGCAAACTAACCATTGGAAAAAAAACCTTTGCTTTAAAGGAATTGAATAACGAAGCTGATTTGCTGCAAGAGAACCTGAATTATCTGAGCAGCGAAGCAGTGAGCGGCCTGCTTGTTTTGTGCAATGAAAGAATTGCGCTGATTGAGGAAAAGCTCGCAGCTGCAGCCCTGCCCAAGGAATACCTTGTTCAAACTGCTGACCTCAGGGCAAGGACTGCATTCAAACTAAAACAGTTCAAGAATGCAATTGAGACAGAGCAAAAGCTGCTTTACTGCAAGTCCGCAGTAGTTGAATTCAACCGCTTTTCCTTGTCCTTGCAGGATTACCAAGAATACCGGCTGCAGGAAAAACTGGATTTAGAGCAATGCCTTTCCTTTCTGAAAACAGTTTTTGATTTCCCAAACCAAATTGATTTAAGTGATTTTACCCTGCGCTTTCATCAATTGCAGAGCATTGAAAAGCCATACCAGGACCTTGCCCAAGTTAAAAGGCTCTGCTCTAGCCTAAGCCAAGACCTTGAATCCTTTCTAAGGAAGCATGGTTTGATTAAGGCAATTGAACAAGATTTCGCTACTGCCTCTGGCCTGCTTGAAGCATTTGGCCTAATCAATGCAAGGGACAGCAGCATTGCAAGCAACTCTGAACTCAACAGCTTCAGAATTCGGTTTAACAATTTCAGCAGCTTCTTTTCGGATAACGCCCTGCTCTTGGACAAGGCCCTGCCTGTTTTATCCGAATTGCAGCAGGGCTTGCAAGAATTTGTTTTTGAATTGGAGGAAGCAACGACCAATGCAATAATTTCCTTTGCCGAAAGAAATTATGTTCTCTCAATTGAACAGCTGCCTGGGCCAAATCCTGTGGAGGTTGTTTCCCTCAGGGTCAGTAACCCATTCAGGCCAATAAAAAAGCCCCTGGCCCTGGAAATTCCCTTCAGCAACAGTGTTGGCAGCCTGCTGAATGCAACGCCCAACGTGCTTGGCATTAGAAGCAATTCGCGCAAATTGCTGCTTGACCTAAACAGCCTGCCCAGAAGCGAAACCCTGGCTGAATTCTCAACTGCCAACATCGTTTCAGTAAGAGAGGGCCTTGCCATTCTCTCCGCAAGCAACGAAAAGGCCCTTTTCCGGAAAACAATTAAAGTGCAATGCAAACATGCCCTGCCCTCAGTTCAGCTGAGGACAACACTGATTGATTCAAACAACCTGCTTTTCCAGAGCATCCAGCTCAGAAGCAATGGCCAAAGCCTGCCTTTCACCAGACAGGGCAGCACTCTTTCATTCAGCCTAACAAACTGTTCCAAAGAAAGCATTGCAACCATTCAATTCTCTGTTCCAGAACCAGTCAGCACAAGAAGCACTTTGCTGGAGAAGCTAAACCTGGACAAAAACACCGTTATGTATATTTATGAAATTGCCTTAAGCAATAGGCTGCCCCTTTCCCTAAAAAGCATTGATTTTTCCCTCCCAGTTCAATTGAATGAAAAAGCCACAGTAGGCATTGAATTAGTTGATAGCCAGGCAAAAAAGTTAAAATTTTCACTCCTGCCCAACAAGAAAATTGCATTTACATTGCCTGAGCTGCTTCCATTGCAGCAGGGCCTGCACCTCTTCCTCAGAATTGTTGCAAACCAGCAAACGCCCAATACGGCCTTTTTGCTTGGGCCAGACCCAGCAGAAAACAGCCCAACCGAGCTGCCAGAAAACCCCGGCCAAAAATTGGAGCAGCTGCAGGAAACAATTGCCTCTGCTGAGGAAAAGCTCAAAGAACTTAACGGGATTTTCTCCAATGTAACAGAGCAGGAGCTGATTTCGGCAAAATACATTCCTCCTTTTACAGAGGCCGAGTTAAACAGGCTTAGGCTGAAGTTGAACAAGCTCAGGTCAGGCAGCTCCAAACGCAACATTGATGAATTGCTTGCAGAAGCAGAGCAAATCAATTCCCGGCTTTCAGGGGGGATTAGTGCAATAAAGGAGGATGCCTTTGCTGCGTTCAATTCAGCAGTGGAATTATTCAACCAAAGCCCTTACAGCAGTGAGGCAGAGCAGGCTTTGAAAAAAGCCAAGCAGGCACTTGACGAAAGGAGCTTTCTCAGTGCAATCGCCTTGAGCAAAAACGCGGCTTCACTAATGGCTCTGCCCTCTCCAGCAGCCGGCCTTTCCCTGCCTGCTTTCATTTGGCCAGTTGCAATTGGAACAGGCCTTGTCCTTTTCGTGAGAAAGAAAAAGGAAAAGCAGGCCAGGCAAAGAAAAGAGCTCGTTAAAAGAATTGCAAGGAACTGGTAAGTGAAACAGCCCAACTTTCCAAAAAAGCCCTGGAAAAAGAAAGTATTTGGAAGCCCCTGGAAAAAGAAAACAAGCCAGTGAAACAGCTCAACTTTCCAAAACAGGAAACTATTTATTCTACTTTCTCTTAATGTTGTTTGATGAGGAAACTTCGTTTACCCTGCGCAATCTTAGTTTGCCTGCTGCTTGCTGCTCTGGCAAGTGCTGCTACTGCTATTAGCAACTGTGATGAATTGCATGCTCTGCATCTGGCTGCAATAAATGGCACTCTTGATAATAGCTATTATTTAACTAACGATATTGACTGTTCTGCAAGCCGCTCTTGGGGGAGCTGGTTTGATGGCTGTGGAGAATTTGTTTGTGAGGGATTTCATCCCATTGGAGAGGGTGCTTTAAATGGTTTTGACAAAACTTTTGATGGAAAAGGCCATACAATAAGCAATCTTTACATCAGCTCAGAGCATCCTAATACTAAAATTGGCCTATTTGCTACTGTGAATGGCACGATAAAAAACGTCCATTTGAGAGATGCAACCATAATTGGCACCAGTTCGTCAACAGGCGGCCTTGTCGGCGTAAATTATGGAACTGTTTCTGATTCTTCATTTGAGGGGGATGTTGCTGCAGGATCTAACACCGGCGGCCTGGTTGGAACAAATTCCGGGATTATTATCAAATCTTATTCAGCCGGAACTGTAACTGGAACAACGAAAGTTGGCGGCCTAGTTGGTTATGGCACTGGCACTATTAAGCAATCCTATTCTACTTCTGATGTAGTGGGCACTGGTGAAAAAGT
>JAFCFG010000037.1 GCA_017608725.1 Candidatus Iainarchaeum sp. | reverse complement strand
TCTCTGTTCTTTTCCTGGCAATCTTCTATCTTTACAAGGCAATTACTCACAGGAATGAGCTAATGCCAAAGGCAAGGAAAGCAGTGCAAAGCCCTGTGCAATTCCTAAGGGAAACAAGGCATCATATTCTTGCCTTGGTCGTTTTTCTCATTATTTTTTCCCTAACAATCCTCCCACTCGCAACCACAATGGCAAAGCAATCAGACCCCGGACTTTTCAAGAGCGCTCTCGGCGGCAGAACAAATATGATGAATTTGGTCTATCTTTCTGCCTGGCCCCAGCATTTCCTTGCACCAACGGTTTACCACCCTATTTGGGGCGGAACAATGACTCCAATTGTCAGAAGCAGCCTTGTTGGGATGAACTTTATTGGAGCAACGGTTTTTCTCGGTTTTACAGCTCTTGGCTTAAGCCTTTTTGCAATCTGGAAGAGGAAGGGAGAGGGGCCTGTTGAGTTTTTCCTCTTTGCTTTCCTTGCCGTGTTTGTTCTGGCAATTGGTCCATTTATTCGTTATATTCCATTCTTTGGAATTCCTATTTCAGTTTTGCCAGTTATGCTTGCCCTTTACAGCAAATACAAGGGAAAGAGAAGGCTGGCCTGTTTTTTCACAGCAGCCTTTTTTGGGCTAATTTTTCTCCCGCTTCTTTATCCAGTAATGCCCTTGTTTCAAGAGTTTGCGGTTCAGGCAACAGGCATACAGCAGTTGAAGGATGCCCCCCTTACTGAAGTAGTTGAGCACTTGGAGAAGTATGATTACCTGCCTGTTCCAATGCCGTCTTTCTTTATATTTAGAGCTGTTCCTTTCTTCAGGGCATATTCTAGGCTCACTGTATTATTGATGCTCTGCCTTGCAGTTCTTGCTGGGTTCGGCGCAGAGTTTTTGCTTGAAAGGGTGAGAGGTGCAAAAAAGAAAAGCCTTCTAGCAATTGCATTTGCGGCATTGATTTTGTTTGAGTTTGCAAACTTTCCGCCATACCCTGCTACAGACGTCAGTGAAACGCCGCCAGTGTATGAATGGCTTGCCGAACAGCCTGGCGATTTTATTGTTGCAGAGTATCCTTTGGAGTGGAACAACTTTTACGTCTTTTATCAGTTGAAGCATAAAAAGCCGTTGCTGAATGGGCAATATAGCGTAGATTTTCAGGAATTAGAGCCCAGGATAAGGGATTTGTCACAAGATGAAACGCTTTCAATTCTTGCAGGGCTTGGAGTAAAGTATGTTATAACCCACAATATGGCATTGTTTGATTTAGTCCCTGATTCACTCCCCGACAAGGTAATCATGCTACGCTGGATGCCGAACACACCAAGTTTTGATTTCACCAAGCAGTTTGAAAGCAATTACCCTGATGGGTTTCAGGGCGTGAAGCTTATTAAGCGCTTTGAGGACTCAACAGTTTATGAGATTACGGCAGAGCCAAAGCATTTGTCTTTTGATTAGGCCTGAATTCTTTAATTTTTTTGTTTTTAGGAAGAAAGTATTTAAATCCATTTTGATGTCTTGATGTAAATATGAAAATTTCAAAGGTTATGCTGATTTCACCACCCATGACCTTGTTAAATGGTCTGTTTAAGAATTGCACGGTTCCCCTGGGCATCGCATACCTTGGTGCTGTTTTAGAGGGAGAAGGATATGAAGTAAAATTGCTTGATGCAGTTGTTGAAGACATCAATCACGAAGAACCTGTTGATCAAGAGCATATTCGTTATGGTTTAAGCTTTGAAGAAATTGAAAAAAGAATCAGGGATTTTTCTCCAGATGTTGTTGGAATTACCTGTCTTTTTTCCCTTCAATACAGAAACGTCCTTTTGCTGACAAAGCTTGTAAAAGGTATTGATAAAAAAATAATCACTGTTGTCGGAGGCGAGCACCCAAGTGCTTTGCCAGTTGCATGCATGCAGGATAAAAATACTGATTTTATAGTCATAGGAGAAGGGGAGCACAGTTTTCTTCACCTGTTGAAAGAGGTGCAGGGGGGGAAGAATTTTTTCAAGATTGATGGCTTGGCTTTTAGAAAAAATGGAAAAACGGTTGTTAATCCAAAAACAAAATTCATTGAAAACCTTGATGCCCTGCCTTTTCCAGCAAGACATCTGCTTCCAATGGAAAAGTATTTCAGCATAAGTCTGCCCCAGTCTTTAACCTATCAAGACAAGAGGCACGCCTGTTTGACTACCAGCAGGGGTTGCAGCGGAAAATGCGTTTTTTGTGCAACAACAAAGTTCTGGGGAAACAGATTCAGGCCAAGAAGCCCTGAAAATGTTTTGCAGGAGATACAGCACTTGGTGGAAGATTACGGCGTAAAAGAACTGCATTTCATTGACGATAATTTGACATTGGATAAGGAAAGGGCGATGAAGATTTTTCAGGGAATGATTGACAGAAAATTCAATTTAAAGTGGTGTGTTCCACAAGGCTTGGCAATTTGGACGCTTGATGAAGAATTAATCAAGAAGATGCAAGAAAGCGGTTGTTACCTGGTTGATTTGGGTGTTGAAAGCGGAAACCAAGATGTTTTGTGGAAAATAATTAAGAAGCCAATTAATTTGAAGAGAGTTAAGGGGCTTGTAAAGACTTTCAAAAAGCACGGAATGCTGGTAAAGGCTTGTTTTGTAATAGGCTTGCCTGGTGAAACAAAGGAACAAATAAGACAAACCTTTGATTTTGCTGACGAACTTGATTTGGATGGTGTAAGCATTGCGATTGCAACACCCCTGCCTGGCACAGAATTGTTCAGAATATGCAAGGAAAAAAAGTTATTCAGGTGCGGCTTTGACGAAAATGCGATTGAGTACTATGTTGGAAACATAGAAACAGATGAATTTAAACCAGAAGAATTACAGAGCATGCTCAGCCATTACATGCTTAAATACAACTTAGGTCTTTTGTTAAAGCACCCTTTGAGGTTTTTTAAAAGGTTTTCAAAGCTTTTGTTTAGGCACCCTGCTATGCTGATAAAATACATTTTTTTCCTTTTGAAGAGAAGAAGCAAGGTAATTTGGAAGTGAAGATCTATGATAAACACAAAGTGTGCTGTTTGCAATAGCTTTCAGCCATTCAGAGTCAAATACAAAGAAAATTTTAGTGAGAAAGACATCAAAAGCAAGACCTTTTCCACAAGAAAGGAGCACACTGGCACACGCAGCAACCCGCATTATAGGATTGTTGAATGCAAACGATGTGGCCTTATTTACAGCAACCCAATTCTTGAGCCTTCTGTTATTGAAAAGCTTTATGTTGGCGGGGAATTCAAGTACAGTAAGGCAACGACAAGGATACTAAAGGAGTCCTATGGCAAATGTGTTGCAGCCGCAGCCAAGTTTGTTAGGAGAAGAGAACGCTTTTTAGATATAGGTTGTGGAAACGGCTTCCTTCTTGAGGAGGCTAAGGAACTGGGATTTAAAGAAGTTTATGGTTTGGAGCCGAATAAATATTGCCTAAAGATTGCTAGAAAAGACATAAGACCAAAAATTATTAATGATATTTTAAAGCCGAATTCTTTCAAGAAAAATTACTTTGACTTGATTTGTTCCTTTTTTGTACTGGATCATGTTACTGACCCAAACCATTTCCTTAGAATCTGCCATAGTTTTCTCAAAAAGCAAGGTGTAATTCTTTGCGTTAGCAATGATGCAAAGGCTTTGTCTGCAAAACTATTGGGTGAAAAAAGTCCAATATTTGATATGTCTCACATCTATTTGTTTGACTCAAGTACAGTTAAAAAAATCTTTGAAAACAACAACTTTCAAACCCTGCAGCAGTGGAATGTTTCAACAGTAAAATCTTTCAATGATTGGCTGGGCTATCTGGCATTGTCACCAAAGATTAAAAATGTTTTATCTTTTATTCTTAAAAAGACAGGCCTTTCAAACCGAAAGATTTCCCTCAAAGCCGGAAACTTTGGATATATAGGTGTTAAATTATAGCTGAACCTGTCTTGGGGCAGGAGGTTGTTTAAAGCTTGTTAGTTCAAAGCAATTTCAGGTTAAAACAGCAAAGGTGTTTTTTATGTCAGAAAAAAAGGGAAAGCCCGAGCTTTCAATTGCTATCCCATTTTACAATGAGGAAGAGAACGCAAAAACAGTTGTAAAAGATCTTGTAAGCGTTTTAGGCAAAGCAGGCATTGGATTTGAAATAATTGCGGTTGACAATGGTTCTGTTGACGCCACTACCCGGATTCTTGACAGTCTGCAGAGCGACAAGGTCAAAGTGATTCATGTAAAGAAAAACAAGGGCTTTGGAAATGGGATACTGCAAGCTTGGCAGGTTGCAAGAGGCAATTGCCTGGGATATACCTGCGGGGACAATGAGGTTTCAGCCAACAGCGTTGTTGAGATTTTCAATAAACTGAGGGAGCAGGACCTTGATTTGTGCAAGGGGCGGAGGGTTTCAAGAGGCTATGGGCTTTTCCGCAGGCTTGAGAGCATGGCTTATAACAGGCTGTTCTGCCCTCTTTTTCTGGGCTATCGACTTGGCGATATAAACGGTTACCCAAAGATTATGACAAAGGATTGTTACAAGGCCCTGAAATTAAGCTATATGGACAGCTTTTTTGACACTGAGATTATGGTTAAGGCTGTGAGGAAAGGCTTCAGAATAGGCGATGTTGCGGTCAAATACAGGAAAAGAAAAAAAGGAATGAGCAGTGTTAAGTTCTATATCGCACTGGAATTCCTTAAAAATTTAATTAAATTCAGAATTGGCCTGCTGTTGGGAAAATATTAGCTGATTTGTTTAATGCCCGGTTTCCACTGTTTTCAAAACAGTTTCTGCAATGGATTCAGCAGAAAGCAAGTTGATTTTTTGCAGGTATTTTTGACTGCCTGTTTTGCAAGCAAATTTGTCAGGCAGAGCAATTCTCTTGAACAAAATAGGGCTTCCTGATTCTGCAAGAACTTCACTGACAGCGCTACCAAGGCCGCCAACCAAACTGTGCTCTTCAACTGAAAACACTGCCTTTGTTTCCTTTGCAGCCTTCAGCACTGTGCTCTTGTCAAGCGGTTTTACTGTATGCATGCTTACAACCCTGCACTCGATTCCTTTACCGGACAGTTTTTCTGCTGCAGTTATGCAGTTGTTCAGCATGTTGCCTGTGCTAATAAGAGAAGCGTCATTGCCTTTCCTCAGCTCAATTGCCTTCCCGAGCTCAAATAGCGGCTCTTTTAAGTGCACAACAGGCTCCTCGTTCCTCCCAAGCCTAAGATAGACCGGCCCTTTGTTTTTCACTGCAGCAATCGTTGCAAGACTTGCTTCAACTGGGTCGCCAGGGCATACAACAACAATGTTTGGCAGAGCCCTCATTATCGCAATATCTGATATCGCGTGATGCGTTGGCCCATTGACTCCGTATGAAAAGCCACCGCCGGCCCCCACAATTTTCACGTCTGCGTTTTGGTAGCAAACATCGTTTCTCACTTGCTCATAACAGCGCATTGTAACAAAGGGCGCGATACTGTAAACAAAGGGTTTTTTTCCGCTCAATGCAAGGCCTGCTGCTACTCCAACCATGTTTGCTTCAGCAACACCCATATTGAAAAACCTGTTTGGAAACTCGTGCATAAATTCCTCAAACACACTGAATCCAAGGTCGCCGGTCAGCAACAGTATACTGGTGTTCTTTTTCATTTCACACAAAAGCGTGTCTGCAAACTGCTTCCTCATAGCTTTTCCTCCGCTACTTTAGTTCCTGCATTGCCTTCTTAAACTCCTCATCGTTCGGGCTTTTATAATGCCATTTCAATTTGTTCTCCATGTAGGAAACCCCCTTTCCCTTTATTGTATTGGCTATGATCATGCTTGGCTTGTTTTTCTCAAATGGAACAGATTTCAATGCCTTCATCAGCTGCTCTAGGTTGTGCCCGTCAACTTCCCTTACAGAAAAACCAAAGCTTTTCCATTTATCTGAGAGAGGCTCAAGGTTAACAACCTCGTTTGTTCTGCCGAAAGCCTGCAGTTTGTTGTAATCAATTATCGCTGTCAGGTTGTCTAGCTTTAAGTGGCTTGCCTCCAAGCCTGCCTCCCAAGTGCTTCCCTCATCGCACTCACCATCACTCAAAAGCACAAAAACCATGTATTCCTTTTTGTCCAATTTTCCTGCAAGCGCCATTCCAATGCCAATTGAGAGCCCGTGGCCCAAGCTGCCTGTTGTTGCTTCAATACCTGCTACACAGCCTCTTGTTGGATGGCACCACAGGGTGCCTTCATCGCAGTGAAAGCCTTCCAGCTGCTTTTCTGGAAAAAACCCCCTTAGGGCAAGCGCTGTGTAAAGGGCTGGAACGGCATGGCCCTTGCTTAAAATAAACCTGTCTCTTTTTTCATCAGACGGCTTCTTTGGGTCAATCCTCAGTACTGAGAAATACAGAGCTGCAAGTATGTCTGCACAGCTCAAGGAACTGCCGACATGCGAGGCCCCTGTCTTATAACTCATTTCAACGACTTTTCTTCTTATATTTAATGCATTCTCTTTCACTGCTTTAATATCTTCCGTCAAAAAAACACCTTTCCAGAATCCAATTAATTGTTTCAACACAAGCCTTAAGTTCGTTTCCTATGCCACTCAATCGTTTTTTCCAGCCCTTCATCTAATCCGTGTTTTGGCTCCCAGCCAAGGATCCTTTTCGCCTTTGTTATGTCTGCAACCCACGCCTTTGGCTCGATTGCCTTTGTGGTTGGCCTTGAGTTCCACACTGGTTTGGCTTTTGCTTTGCATAGTCTAATAACTGTGTTAACAACATCCCCTACTGAATGCTGTTCCCCTGTTCCAATGTTGATTGTCTGGCCTAGTGCCCCTTCTTCTTTTATTGCAAGGAGATAGGCCTCAACAACATCCTCTACGAATACAAAGTCCCTTACGCTACTGGGTGACGCAAGCTCTATTGGCTCCTCCTTCAGGCAGCGCTCTACAACATATGGGATAAGCCTGTTGGGTTCCTCGAAGTAGCCGTAAGCGGAGAAAAGCCTCAGCGTAACAGCAGGGGTTCTTTCAGCTTGCCACATCGATGCACACAGCATAGTTGAAAAAGCTTTTGATACGCCATAAAAATCAACCGGCTCAAGACAGTCTGTTTCCTGCATTGGTTTGTCTTTGATTCCGTATTCGCTGCTGCTGCCTGTATTTATAAAGCATTCAAGCCTTGTTTTTTTTGCAGCCTGCAACAGGTTTGTTGTGCCAATTACGTTACTGGAAATCATTTTTTGTTTATCCTGCTGGGATGAGTACCCGCCGTACACTGCCAAATGGCAGATGATTTGGGGTTTGACATTTTTAACTATGCATAGAACCGATTTCCCTGAGCTAATATCTGCTTTGTGGACGTTGATTTCCCCAACAATGTCCTCAATTCTCCATTTATTGCTTGTCTCCCTTAAAATCGAGTGAACCTCGTAGCCCTCTTTAAGCAGTTTCCTTGTAAGGTTTGCTCCTACAAAGCCGGAAGAACCAGTTATAAGGAGCCTTTTTGATTCAGACATATTAGATAACTTAATACAAAAAATATTATAATATCTTGAGTTTTTTCCCTTTGTTTGCCGGTAATACGTTCTGCACCGTTTCCTCTTTTGATAGAACCGCTTTTTTACAAAATGCTAATGCTTTAAATTGTTTCTTTGGGCAAGAATATCATATGGATGTTGTTATTTTCTGCGGTGGCAGGGGAACAAGGTTAGCGGAAAAAACAGAGGTCATTCCAAAGCCTCTTGTGCCAATCGGTGACAAGCCAATGCTTTGGCATATAATGAAAATATACAGCTACCATAACCACAACAGATTCATTCTAGCGCTTGGATACAAAGGAGAAATGATTAAAGAGTATTTCCTAAAATACCCTTGGCTGCATCGCTCTTTTGAGGTAAAGCTTTCACGCCCTGTTTCCCCAAAATTCCCAGAGGACTGGAATATCCTTTTAAAGGACACTGGCAAAGAAAGCAAAATCGGGAAAAGGCTTAACATAGTTAAAGCTGACATTC
>JAFCFG010000036.1 GCA_017608725.1 Candidatus Iainarchaeum sp. | reverse complement strand
CTCCCTCTGCTGATACGCCCTCTGGGCCAATTCCCTTCCAGTACATCTGGTAAAAGAACAGGCCGGCAGCGTTTGCAGCAATTCCACTCAGCGCCCCCTTGAACATTCCAACCCAAAACCTGCCAAATTTCCTGCTAAAGCTCGGGCTTTCCGCATATTCCTTCAACAGCTTTGCCCCGTCATCAGCAAAGTCCTTTCCAGCCTTTGCCACCAATTGGGCATTAACTGTCTTGTGCATTGCCTTGTAGATTTCATCGCTGTTTTGTGCGCTAAAGTGCACAATAGACCTGTCTACAATATCGTCAACGCCGCCCCTCAGCCTTGAAAGGTAAGCAGCCCTTTCATCTGCAGGCAGCCTTGACAAAGCGTCTCCAAGATCTATTCTTCTACTGCCAACTTTATCTAATATCTCTCCTGCTACAGCCCTGGGCCTTACCTCTTCAGGCAGTGCATTCCAGTTTGCCCTTATGCTTGCCTCTATCCTTTCTTCCAGAGCTTCCCTTGAACCAAACCTTGTTACAAGCTCTTCCATTAACTCTTTATTTTGGGCCTGAATTGAGGAAGCCACCCTGTTTGCAAGCCTTCTCTGTATAGCTCTTTCACTTCCATCCGCAACAATTCCCTCAATTGCGTCACCCTGCAGGCCCTCCATTACATTGGTTTTAATTGCCCCAGTGTCAAATATTGAAGTATCCATTCTCATTTTCGCTGCTTTTGCCAGTTCATCTAAATTGTTTCCCCCTGCAAGCATCGGGGCAAGATGTTCTGCCAGGGTGTCATCAAACTCCTTGCTTGTTTTTGCAAGCGCTTCTCCCAGTATCTCATTTGCCACATCCCTCATGGGCCTGCCCTTCAACCCTGGCTTTAGCTTGGTTAAGTGCCACCTGCTTGGGCTTAGCCCTGGCGCTATCCTTTCATCAAACAGCCTTTCTGCTGCAAGCTTTCTTGCATTGCCAGCAAGCTTTTTCTTCAGGCTTTTCGCAGCGCTTTTTGGCAGGCCCTTCAAGTTTGTCTTTGAAATGAATTCATCAGCAAACTTGTCCCACAAACCGGACTTTACCAGCGTTCTTGCAGAGGAAAGCGTAACCCTCTTGCTTGCTGCACTAAACCCCTCTATAACTGCCTTTGTTCCAACCATTGTGCCAGCGCTTTTCATCAATGTTCCGAACTGCGTTTCTGCTTCCTCCTCTGTCATATAAGGCTCAACTGTTTCCCTTGCTTCTGTATCAAGCAGATCCCCCCCGCCAAAGAACCTGCTGATTCCATTGACTACGCTTCCAAGTGCCCTGCCAATTGGCCCAAGCGCTTTCTTTACTGAATCAATGACAAACTCCTTTGCTGCCTTTGAGCCCTCAAACAAATCAGCCAATGCCCATGAGGCCGGCAGCACGCAATCAAATGTAACGCTTCCCCACGGGGACAAAAAGGCCGGAACAGCGCATGCTCCAAAGTAAATGCTTAAAGCAGTCAGCCTTTTTGGCCTCATTTTCTTCTCATAGCTGCTTAGCCCAGAGGTTGGTTCGCCAATGTCAGTTGGCCCCTGGCCTTCCCTTTCCTTTTTCAATGCGTAAAGCCTTGCCATCTTTCTCCAGTCCAGGGTTTTTGGCGGTTCCGGCTGGCCTTTCCATCCAGGCATTGCATAGTATGTTTCCTCGCTGTTGTTTGGCATCTTCTCTTCCCTTTCCTTTACCTTCTCCCACAAATCTATCGGGTGAATTCCGCAAACTTTCACTTCAACGCTGTGGCTTTTATCACTTGTCCTGCCTGGGAATGCATCTCCATGTGCTGTAACCTCAATTGTTTTAATGCTGTCTGGTGCAAGGGCAAACTCTTTGCTTCCCTTTGCACATAACAGAAACTGTTCTTTGTAAACAGGGCCTGGTTTTTCTCCCCCTTCTGCCGGCTTATCCCCCTTTGCCTCCCTCAACTTCACTTTAATGCTCTTCTCACTCTTCTGCCCCTCTGTCCTGTTCTCCTCTTTGAGCAGAGCAGTAGCAGCTGAGCCCTTCTTTTCGTAGTCGGCTTTCTTGTAGATTGCAATGTACTCGATGCCTGTTCTTGGCCATTTTTCCAAAAAGTTTGTTGAGAGCTGCACTGATTCCTTTGCCTTGCTTTCAACATTGATGTCAACACACTGCTCTTGTGTATTAACCCTAATCTCTTTTTCTCCTGCAACCACAAGATTTCCAAACAATTTTTCAATGTCTTTAAAACTCTTCAAGAGTATATAGGGGCCGTCATCGTCTTCCCCCCAACAGTCTTCTTCACCGAAGCTGTATGCTTTGAAAGTGCTCAAAGCCTTTGCAAGGCTTGTTGCCAGTTCCCTGTTTTCAGGTGTGAAGGATTGCGGGATATGAGCATAAACTGTTTTTGTTTGGTCGGGCTTTCCTTCCTTGTCAAGTCTTAATTTAAGCAGCCCTTGCTCTGTTCCTCCCTTCACTATTTTCAGCTTATTGCTTCCTGCTGAAATTGTGGAAGAGTACCTTCCCTCTGCCTCTTTGAACAGCTCTTTTGCAAACAGCTTGGGCAAGTCCCCAAATTCCTCGTTTCTTCCTTCAACCAGGCCAGGCCATGCATTGTACCTTGATGAAATGGTGTATCCTTCGTCTGCTGGCAGGAAGTTTGCAATGTTTTCAACCCTGTGCAGGCACTGCTCTGTGTCTGCTCTGTCCTGCGCAATGTTGATTGATATAACGAAGTTTCTTGAACCCGATTCTGCCAATATTTCACCGTGCGATACCTGCACTGCCCCGTTAATTTCCACGTAGTATTTTCCGCAGCCCCTGAATTGCTTGTCAAGATAAATGTTTCCAAAATTGAATCCCACTCCTCCAATTTCCCTCAGGTTTATTTTGCTGAGCACAACCCCGTAATTCTTTAATTCGCTCTTGCTCTGTTCCTTTAGCTCATGCAGCAATGCCTCGCTATCCAAAAAGTCAAGTTGGGCAAACACAGGCAATATTTCTGTGCCAATGCCCATTTCATCAAACGAGCAATGTGTTCTGTTGGCTGCCCCGCATCCGCCGAAATCTGTGGCCTGGTATCTTGCCCTTGCTGCCTTGTCCTTTGCCACTTTCACCAGGTTGTCCGCCTTGCCGATTAGGTATGCTGCAAGCTGCTTTGCATCGCAGTAGCCCTCTGAGCAGTTGCTGTTCAGCAACGGGAAGCTCAGTTCTTTGGTGTCGTCTGTTCCGCAAACCCTTATCAATGTTTTCTCTGTCGCCTTTCCCTCCGTTGTTGCAACCAATTTGCCCAGCTTTATTGTTACAGCCAAATCACTCGATTCAATTGGCTTGTTTTGCCTTACAAGCAAGCCAATGGCCCTTAACTTAATTGCCCTGTCCATTTCCTGGTTTCCAATCAAACGCAGGCTAAAGCTGTTCTCCTGGTTTGGCTGCAGCGTAACGTTCGCCGGAAATAGCATAAAGGCGTTTGAACCAACTGTGCCTGGCTTTACTGTTCCAACAACCCTGATTGCTTCACCGCACTCGTTCCTTAGCCTTATTTCCCTCTCCAAAATCGTGGTTGCCTTTTTGCTTGAGAACAGCATGCTTCCAACAGGCGTTGCTTTCAGGCACTGTGTTCCACTGTAATTTATTGCAACAACTGTCCTTCCCAAGTCAGGGTAGTGCCTTCCCATCACAGTGCCGCTGAGGTAAACATAGCCTTGAACCGGCTGTTTCAGTGCTTCTGCTTTCTTTGTCTCGGCGTAAATGTAACGCATTGGAGTCAAAGCCTGGCCAGGCGCCAGGGTGCTCCAGCTGCTGCTGTACCCACTGTACCCGCTTGAATAATACGGGTCAGGGCCTCCATATCCCAGGGAATGCATTCCATATCCCCCATACCCTGTTGAAGAATATGGGCTGTAAGCATAGTCATTGTAGGCCGAATAGGTTCCAATGCCGCCCAGATAGCTGCTTGAATTGTAGTAAGGTGAATAGGGGCTGCTTCCAATGCCAGGCCTTATCTGGGCTGTAATGCCAAACCTCCTGTAAGCACTGTCTTCAATCGCTGCCCTGAAATTGGTTATTGGGGCAAAGCCAACGTTTCTAATCTGCAAGGGAACCTGGCCGTAAGCCAGTTCCTCTGCTGCTGCCCTTTCAAGCCACAAACTAAGCGTTGGAGGGTAACTCAAATTAAAGCTTGGGTTCCACAACTCAACGCTCAGCCTAATGCTCTTTGCTACCTGGCTTGACTCAAACAGAACAGTGAAATGCCTTCTCTCCTGCATTGCGTACAATCTGTCAATCCTGTTGTTTACTGTAATCTTCACCTTTTCAGTTGAGTCTTTATCAATCCTCAGGCCCTGCACTGTTACACTCAGGTTTGGATCGTCTTCCTGGGCCTCTACCTCTGCATTCAACTGCAGCGGCACTTCGCAGTTGTTCTCTATTTCCACTTCCTGGCTTGCGCTGCTTCCCGGCGTTCCAATAAGCCTTATTATGACCTCTTCTGTGTTGAATTTTAAGCAGTCTGGGTCAAGCTGCTTGTTGTAGTTTACAATAAGCCTTGCGGTTGTTTTTGTTGGGTAATTTCCAGCAGCCATTCCCTTTACAATAAGGTCTGCTTCGCCGTGCAGGCTTTCACTGCTCTCATCATTGATATTAACTGAAGCCGTGATGTTTGCAGTTGCATCCTGTTCAGCTGCAATAGTGCTTGGCAATTTAACGCTTACGGCAAACTCGCTTGGAAAACCGCCCTCTTTCTTCAATTCATAGGATAAGTCGCTTATATCCTCTTCCCCGATGTTCCTAATAGTCTTGGTAACCGATTTCAACCTCTCGTCTTTGCTGATATCAACCTCTATTGGGCTTTGGATTGAAAGCAAATTATCCCTTGAGATAGTTATCGGCAGCTCTGCTGTTCTGTAGCCTTCTGCGCTTACGCTTGCAGTGTAATATCCCGGCTTAAAGTTGTTTTTGAAGAAATACTCTCCCTTCATCCCCTTTCTTGTTGCTCCGTTCCCCACAACAGCTGAAACCACTTTTCCCCTGCTGTCCTTCAAGTGAATGGTTGCATTCTGTATATCAGTGCCATCTTCTTCGTCCATTACCGTTATTGTAAAGTCCTCGCCAAGGCTTATCTCTCTTGGAGAAACCTTTACAAGCAGCAACTTGTTTCTCTCAATGTTGAAGTTTATTTCCTCATTCAGGACAGCGGCGTCTGAAACCGTTTGCACTTTGATAAATGTCGTGCCCTCTTCAAATGCCTGGAAGTATGCCCTGATTTTCCTGCCTTCTGTTCCAAGGCCCAAGTTGCTTATTGTAAGGCTTGTTTGGCTTGACCCCTCAGTTGGCTCTGCAAACCCAAGCGGGTTCTCGCTTGTTTGCCCTGCTTCATTGCCTTCGTCCCGCTCCAAATAGCCTTGCCCTGCAAGGTCCTCTGCAGGGAGCAATCCCTCCCCTGCTATTGGCTGGTCAAAGAATTCATCAACCTCATACCCTGTAAAGTAGAGAAGAGGTGTTGCCTTGTCAGTGTCAATTTTTATGGTTGCGGTTCTCTCCCTGTCTGCCCTTAGGTCAATTTCAAGCGCGTACAACTCCCCTGTCATTGGCCTGAAGACTTGCTTTTCAACGTAGAGGCCATCTGGCAGAATAAAGAGGTAGTTTGCGCAAAGCCTTTCCTCGCACACTGCCCCGCTTTCAAAGACATCTATTGTTTCATCAACTGTTTCAGCGTAAAGCCCTGTTTTTGTGGAAGCATACATTTTGTTCCCAAGTTCGTTGTCAACAGGGTTCCTGTAGAAATCGCCTGCTATTTCGCTCCATGCCCTATAGTGCAATTCAATGCTTTCCTTTGTTATTGCCTTCCTTGCCTGTACTTTTACCCTGAAAACAATGGTGTTCTCTGGTTTATCAAAATACAATTCAAGGAATTTGTTCAACTGGCCTGCACCGCCCCTATTCAGCATGTCTGCCGCTTCGTTTCCCGGTGCAGGCAATGGCTGATAGCTCTTTCCGAACAAAAAGTTCCCGGTTGTTGCATCAAATCCAACGATTCCTGCTTCCTGTGAATCAACAAATGCTGTGTCGTTGCTGCCAAGCCTTACATGGACTCCGCCCCTGCTGGCGCCGCTTGGCCAGTTTGTTTCAAATGAAAGCCAGTAAAACTTTTCTGGTGTGATTCCCTCAACCTCTTCGCCCCTTTCGTTGAAAATTCCCAAAAAGCTTATTGCAGGGGCCATTCCCCCAGCCTCTTCCCCTAGGGTTACCTTCACGGTTGATTTGCCTTCAACATTCAGCTGCTGGCTGAATGTTTCCCCGTCCTCTGTTTCAACAGTCAAATTAATTTCTTTGTTGCCTGCTGCATCAAAGTATACCCTGCCGTCAGTGATGTTTCCATCAAACAAGAGCTCTCCGCTTACGCCCTCAATTAAAGCTGTGCCCTTAACCGGGTTGCCTTCCTTGTCAACAATCTGCAATTCCACTACGCTAACAGGCCTGTTCAGAATTACAATCAGCTGGTTTTCCTTGTTTGCCTCAATTAGCTTTTCCCCCCTTCCCTCGTGCAAGTCCTTCCTTGCATAAACCACAACAATTGAACTAATCGGTGCCTTTACGGAGGCATAGCCTGTTATGTCTGTTTTCAGGGAAGGGACCCCAAGCGGGAATTCCTCCGAGTCAATCCTCTCAAAGAAGAAAACATCAGCGTTGTTTGCCGGTGCATTGTAGAAATCAAAAACACTTATGCCAAGGTAAGCGCTGTTTGTTGCATCAGCCAGGCTTAAATCAATGTTCACTGTTTCAATTTCTGCAACATCCACCAATTGCCTTGCTGGCAGGTAACCTGCCCTGTAAGCTGTTACAAAGTACTCTTCTGGTTGAAGGTTTTCGAACTGGGCTGTTCCGCCAAATCCTGTTTCCTGGCTTTCCACAAAGTTGTTGTTGGCATCAAACAACTGGACTGTTGCATCGCTTAACGGGATTTCCCCGGCAAAAACAGTCACATCCAATCTCGTGCCACCCTGCCTCAAGGTTACGGCCCATTCCTCTTCGTCCAAGCGCAGGGTTCTGCTCTCACCTGTTTCCATGCTGTCATATCTGATAAAGCCTTCTTTTTGCACAATAAGCCTAACGCTTGTCCCCTTTGTTATCTCAAAGAGTGCATCACTCCCCTCAATGGTCCTGTCTTCCAGCACTGTGTCAGTGCTTCTGTCCATCACTGTTATCTTTGTTCCGTCTACTGGCAGGCCTTCCTCGTCTTCAACTGCCACAATTAGCTTTGTTATTCCGGCAAGGGCAACGCTGTCAGGGTAAAGGCCTATTGTTGCAAGCTCTCCCTCTGAAAAGCTCTTTGTTGTATTTACTTGCTCATAGCCGTCTGCCTGAATGCTTACAGTAACCGGGATGCCCTCCGGTATGCCGGTAAAGCTTGCCTTTCCCTCTGCGTTTGTTGTGGCAGCGCTTGTAAGCTCCTGCCAGTCAATCTGAACGCTTGCCCCCTTTACAGGGTCTCCTGTTTCACTGTCAAGCAGCTGCAGTTCAACCTCAATCTGTTTTATCTGCCTCTGCAATTTTACTGAAACAAACGATTCCTGCTTAAAGGTTGTTACGGCCTTTTCAGTCGGGTCAAATCCCTCCTTGGAAAAAGCAAGGACCAGCTCCGCCCCAATTGGAATGCCCTGCAGGTCAATGCTCTCACCACTTGCAATTGTCTGCTCTGGTGAAACAATGTTTCCTGCAGTATCCTTTACAGTTACCTGAACGCCGGAAACAGTTTGCCCAAACTGGTCCCGGAACGCAACAGTAATACTCGGGTTTATTGTGTTTCCAACAACCAGAAGGCCGTACAACAGCGCAACAATTAAAACAATTAATGCAATTGTTATTGGAAAGGCAGGCAGGCCCCTTTGCTCCAAAAAGTCGTTGTACTTGTAAACCGGCAGGCCCTTTCCGTCCAAAAAGTCCAGTGCCCCGTAGTATTTGTCTTCCAAGGCAGTGTACAATCCGCTCAAGCGTTCGCCAAACATCCCATTCACTTTATACCCTGAATTTATTTTTTCTTTTCCATTATTTTTTCTTTCGCA
>JAFCFG010000035.1 GCA_017608725.1 Candidatus Iainarchaeum sp. | reverse complement strand
TATAATTGTGGGCTAGGTTGGAGGGCCAGCGGTCCTCTGTCACCAGAAATCCGCTTCACGCTGGAACCGAAGCCGGAAAAGCGGTTCAGCATATTGAAAAAAGCCATTGCACGCACGCAATGACCTTTTGTCCTCTTAGGTTTTTTGCTGCTATGAATCCCGCCAGGCCCGGAAGGGAGCAACGGTAGTAACAACAAGAAATGCTTTGAGGGTAGCGAAAGCAAGCAGCTGCAGTGAAACTCTTTTCAATCATGCCTGAATCCATTTTCTGGCAAGCCCACACTCGGGCTTTTGAATAAAGATGCGAAAAAATTAGGGGATATAGCCTGAAAAAAGACTGCAAAATAGCTATATTTGCCAGAAAACCCCGAAAAAATTAAATATTAGAAAAAACAAATTTTAGCTTGAAAAACAAGGTAGTAAAAAATGGCTGAAAAAAGGAGAACTGTTGAGGAAATAATAGAGGAAATGCGAAGGGAGCTCAGGGAAGAAAGGGGGGAGGACCTAGAGCTGTTTGCACCCACACTCTCAAAGAAAACAAAGGAATCCCTCAAAGCAAAGGCAAAGAAAAAAACGCCAAAGAAAGCAAAGAAGCCCGCTAAGAAGAAAAAAATATCAAAGAAAAAGAAAAAAACAGTGAAGAGGGGGAAGAAAAAGGCCGGCAAGAAGAAAAAAACAGTGAAGAGGGGGAAGAAAAAGGCCGGCAAGAAGAAAGCGAAGAAAAGAAAGGGGAAGCGCTAAACTTTTTCCTGTCTTCTCTTGACTGATTCAACTGTTTCCCTTTCAAGCACATGCAACGCCTTTTGAACTGTTGCAACCACATCCCAACCTGTTTCACTTGCAACAAGCGTTCTTCCAGGAAAGCTAAGGCGCAAGTGAATGCCGTAGTTTTCCCTCCTGCCCTCTTTCCTGCTTTCCTTGAAATGCAAAACCAGCAGCATTTTATTGGCAACAATCTTCTGCAGCTTGTCGTATGCTGCATCCAAGGCACTGTTTATTTTACTTAAATCAAACGAGTTCAGCTTCGGAGCATTAACAACCTGAATGTTCCTTGAATTTTCTTCGACCAATTCAATCAAATCCTTTCAAAAGGTTAGCGATTGCCATTTTCTGGTTTGGGGCCCCCACAATGCCGGAGGCAACAAAAACCCCAACAGCGCCGAGTTCTATTGCCCTTTTTACATCTGCTGTTTTCTTTATGCCTGCCCCGGTTACAACACCTATGCTGCTGTCAATGGCCTTAATTGCTGCAACACTATCTGTGATTAATTCAGGCTTCGCTGCACTGACGCTTAGCTTGCCGCCAATTAGGTCAGGAGGCTCTACAGCAATCAAGTCGGGTTTTACTGGAAAGGAGGCAATTTGCTTTGCTCTAATGGTGTTTTCAGCACAAGCCATTACAAGCAAGCCGGCCTGCTTTGCTCTCTCAACTGCCTTGCTTAAAAAAGAATTGTCCCGCTTGTTTTCTGCATGGTTCAACACTGTTCCAACAGCACCTGCTTGCTTTACGGCTTCAGGCAAAATGAGCCCGGTGTTACTGCCTGGCTCTATTGGGTCAATGTGCTGGGCAAAGACAGGCAATTTTACCGCACTTGAAACAAGCCTCAAATCAGTTGCCTGAACAACAAGGGCTATTGAGGCTCCCTTTTGCTTTGACAATTGCTCTGCCCTCAAAGCGAGTTGCTTTGCTTTTTGGCCAGTGGCCTCAGCATACGTCTTAAAGTTTATGAAGAGAACTGGTTTTTTCAACTGCATATTAGTAAGAAGAACAAAAAAAGAAGTATTTAAACCTTTTCTAGCAACAATACCTTTTTGGGCGAAGTAAGGTGGGAAACAAAGGCTCAACTACTGAATTGATGGGTGTGATAAGACAGCGGAGTAACGGGAATGCAAACCTGTTTGAGAGAGCCTATGGCTTCGCTGCCGAAACACTGGCCAAGAAAGACAAAGAATGGGGAAAGAACAAACTGCAACATAGTTTAAGGGCAGCCTCAATCTTAAGTGAATTTGGATTTGACAATGCAACAACCATAGCTGCCATCCTGCATGATGCATTCATATACAATCTGGCCACAGTTCAAGAAATTGAATCAGGGTTTGGGAAAGATGTTGCAGAGATTCTGGAAGAATTCGCTAAAATGCGGAGCATAGAGAAAAGAAACTTTGGAAAAATAGACACTGGGCTTTTGTCGAAGATTATTCTTGCAACAGCAAAGGACATTAGAACAATCTTTGTAAAGATAGCTGCGCGATTTGACGGGCTACAGAACCCAATGGGCCTCAAAGAAAAGGAATTGCAGGAAAACGCATTAGTTGCACTGAAGATTTACGCTCCAATCTGCCACAAGCTGGGTTTGTATGAGTTAAAGTCATTGCTGGAGGACATAGGCCTGAAAGTGTTGCATCCGGGCATTTATCAAAAAATAAAGAAGCTTGTGGGAAAAACAAAGGAACAAAGAGAGGCCCTGTTGCAGGAAGCGATTGCTGAATTCACTGAACTGATGAGAAAGGAGAAAAAAGAAGTAACAATTGAGGGAAGGGTAAAGGACTTTTACGCAATATACAAAAAAATGACGGGGGAAAACAAGAAGCCCTTTAATGAAATATACGACTTGCTTGGCATCAGGATAATCTGCAAATCAATAAAAGAGTGCTATGAGGTACTCGGAGTAGTTCACTCATCTTATGCCCTGCTTCCAAACAAATTCACTGACTACATAGCAAACCCGAAGAGAAACAGGTACAGAAGCATCCACACTGTTGTAGAGTGGAAGAATAGGCCATTAGAAGTGCAGATAAGAACATGGGAAATGCACTATGAAAACGAAACAGGTTTGGCGGCACACTGGGAATACAAGCAGTGTGCAAAGGACAAGGACTTTGATAAAAAGCTTAGTTGGGCAAAGCAACTGGTTGAATGGCAAAGGAAAATGAAGAAGGAAGGCGGATTCATCAACAGCCTTAAAATGGATTTTGGAAAGAACAGAATCTTTGTTTTTACTCCAAAAGGAGAGGTGGTTGTCTTGCCAGAGGGCTCAACCCCGATTGACTTTGCATTTGCAATCCACTCTGATTTGGGCAACAAGTGCCAGAGAGTAAAAGTCAATGGAAAAATCGTTCCCCTGGATTACAAGCTGGACAACACAGACACCATTGAAGTCATACCAGCAAAAAAACCACAGGTAAAAAGGCAGTGGCTGACTTTTGTTAAATCAGCAAAGGCACAGTCAAAGATAAGGCAAAAACTTGGAATAAAAACAACCAAAAAGCCGAAAAAGAAAAACAGGGCCCTAACAACGGCTTCCGACAAAATTGCCCGAATAGCAAGGTGTTGCAACCCCCTGCCGGGAGACGAGATCATTGGCTTCAGAACAACCAAGAGAAAGATAACTATTCACAGGAAAGAATGCAAGAATGTTTCTGGAATGAATGAGAGGGGGCTTTTGCAGGTAGGCTGGGGCCTATCCAAAAAAGACTACAGTGTTGAAATAAAAGTGAATGCAAGAGACAAGCCAGGGGTTCTGCCATCAATATTGAATGTGTTTGAAAACGCAAGGGTTGCAATAAACTCAACAAATGCAAAGGTGAACCCAAACAGCACTGCCACTTGTACATTCAACGTAAAGATAAAGAACCTGGAGCAGTTGGAAGAGCTTATAAAAAGGATCAGGCAGTTGCCTGCTGTTTTTAGTGTTGAGAGAAGCTAAAAAAGGCTCTGCTCCCAAGGAAAGCAAGTTTGTCGCTTAAGTAAGCGCTGTGAATGGGTTAATTGGGCTTTAAGCAGGAAATTATTGGAAAAACACGGATTTGCTGCCAAAATAGGTTTGAAAAACAAAAATTTTCAACTTCAATCGGGAGTTAGGCAACAAACCCAACAGGCTGCCAAATACTTTTAAGCTTAATTTCATTAATTCCCTTCAAATGCGTAGATATTAGGCAGCCTTTCAAAGAAAGCAAAAAGTATATTAATGGGAAAAGGGTTATAATTTACAAAAACCAGGGGGAGTGAAGTTAAGCAATGGATAGAGTGAAAACCGGCATTACTGGCTTAGATGAGTTAATTGAGGGGGGCTTTCCTGCAAGCAGAAGCGTATTGATAAGCGGTGCCTGTGGAACAGGAAAAACCATTTTTGGAATCCAGTACATCTACAAGGGTGCAAAGGACTTTAACGAACCGGGTGTTTACGTTACGCTTGACGAAAGGCCAGAGCTTATTAGGGAAGATGTGTTGCGCTTTGGATGGGATTTGAAAAAACTGGAGGAAAAGAACCTGATAAACATTGTAGACGGAAGCATTGCAAAACTGGGCATGCCAAGCGAGGAGGAATTTTCGCTGCCGGTTACAGGCTACGATGTTGACAAGCTGTTGCTTGAAATAATGAGGGTAATAAAGAGGATAGAGGCAAAAAGAGTAGTTATTGACAGCGTCCCTGCTCTGGGATTTAATTTTGAGAACACGAATGATGTAAGAAAGGCAATCCTAAAAGTAAGCTATATGTTGATGAGAAGCGGCGTTACAAGCATTCTTGTATCAGAGGTGCAAGAGGGAGCAAACAAGTTTGGAAAATACGGCGTGGAGGAATATGTTGTGGACGGAGTCATAGTTCTGCACTACATGGGGGTTGGAACTCAGAGCAACAGAACCCTGCACATCAGGAAAATGAGGGCCACAAAGCACAGTGAAGATTTACATCCAATGAAGATAAGTGAAAAGGGCGTCTCTGTACACAAAATAGAGGATGAATACGACGAGGTTTAAGTTGGGGCAAGCCGCTTTTAGCGTTTCCCAGAAGCTAGCCAGCAACTTCCCTTATTCTTTTAACGCATTTTTCTTTCCCAAGGGCAAGTATCAGCAGGCCTGCTCTTGGGCCGCTTTCCTTTCCGGTTAACGCAAGGTAAATTGACTTAAACAGGTCTTTGGGTTTGAGGTTGTTTTCTTTGGCTGTAGCAAATATTGCTTTTTGGATGTCATCTGCTGTTTTTGCTTTACTGATGAGTCCTGCCACCTTGGGCAAGAGCAACCTGGCCTGGGGCGGAAGGGCTTTCAGCTCTTTCTCTGAAAGCTTTTCCAGAAAAGAAATCTTGTATTCCTTTGGGGCATAGTTGTCAACCCAATTCTTGGCCCTGATGAAAAGCGTCTGCAACTGTTTAGTTTCCTGATTTGAGAGCTTGCCCTCAATATGCCCTGTTTGTTTGAGTAGGGCAAGTGTTTCCTTAAACTGCTTTTCTGGGTCAGCCAACTGAACCAATTGAACTGCAAAGAAATAGGGAACCCTCAAAGGCGGTTTTTTGGGGGGTTTTCCAATGAGGGAAAGCATGTAAGTGTTTCGCAGCTTTTGCTCAATCCTCCCATTTTCTGCCCTTCCCCTGCCATAGTAGATTCTTTCAGCTCGCTCAAAGCGTTCGTTTAACAGAACAAAGGAATTGCCAGTTAGACTGAAGTCAATTGCGCTGTTTGGTTTGTAAGAGAAAAACAAAAACCTAAAAAGCTCCGGTGAAGAGACCTGCAACCATTGCTTTAAACCAAACACATTTCCAACAGACCCTGACATCTTTGCTCCCCTTAAGTGAAGGAATTCTGTTGGGACTTGGTATGGGGGCTGCTTCTTAAAAACATCCTGCATTAATGCTCTGCCAACGTCAACGCTTCCCCCTTTGCTGAAGTGGTCTTTTCCGCCAGATTCAAATGCAACGTTGTTTACAATCCAGGTTGCAACCCAGTGAACCCTCCAATGGAGCTTTGCCCTTCCATTCAGAGGAGAAACTGCGCCCTTGAAACCGCACTTGCATTTGTATTCTGCCATCTTTCCATCCCAGGCTGTTGCAGTTGTGAAAAGGCTCTTTTCACATCTTTCACATGTGACAACCAGTGGCAAAAAATCAAGCGGCTTTTCAGAACCAGCAACAGCATTCCAGGTTTCAACAATTTCCCTCGCATGGTCAAGGGAGAATTTAATTACCTCATTCATTCTCCCCTTTTTATAGTTTTCAAAAGAGGATTGAATGTCCAACTCAAAGCCAAATTCCTCAACAACGTCAGTTAACTGTGAAACAAAGTAATGGGCCCAATTCTTATACCCCTTGAATGGCGAAGGGGCCAACACAGAGGGAACGCCAATGAAGTTTTCTTCCTCCGCTTTCTTTACTGGAATCCCCGCAGGAATCTTATCAATTGGGTCAAAGTCATCAACGAAAAGAACTTGCTTTGCTTTGAAACCTGCTTCCTTCAGCTTTAGGTAAACCGCATAAGGGGTCATTATCTCTGCCCTTGCATTGCCAATGTGAAAGTAACCGCTGGGGCTCCAGCCCCCCTCGCAGACATACTCCCTTCGCTTCTGTTTTGTAATCTCCTCTACAACCCTGTCTGCCCAAAAAACATGTTCATCCGGCATTGTAAGGAACTATAATGCAAAAACAGCTTAAAAAACAATGGCTATTTGCTGCCGAACACTTCCAAAGGGGACTTGGGCTTCCTCTTAAGCTTGGCAAAAACAGCCAATGGCTTCTTTGGCTTTTTTTTGCCCAATTGCTCTGGTTCCTTGCCAGGGGCCTGCTCTGGTTTCTTTGGGATTGATTTTTCCAAAGGAACATTGGGCTTCTTCCTCTTCTTCAAAACTAGAACCAGAAGAATTACAATTACAATGACAACAGCGGCAACACCAATAAACAACAGCAACCCAAGTGATATTAGCGGGGTTAATTGGGCTGCTGCTTTTGGAGGCAAGAAAATTGGGGGGGCAATGAATTTGTTTATGACATTGTCCTCAAGTAACCTGTTTGCCTGCTCCTGGCTTAAGTCCTTTAATAAGGCATATGTTACTTGCCTTTTCCTATACTGGCCCTTTGTCAAAATGAACTGAATTGTTGGGTCATCACTCAAAACATTGAATTCAAGGTTGCTCCCCAGCTCTGAAGCATACTCAGCAAACTCTTTTGGAACAACCTCAACTAATTGAATGAGGGCCTCATCAACATTCCTGTCCAGCATCAAATTTACATCCAAAGAATATGAAACAACTACCACTGCCTTGTAATAGGTGTTGTTGCCGTCCTTTACCTCCAGGACCTGTAAATGCCTCAAGGGGTCTGCTTTTTCAATAAACTGCTTGGCATCAACAGCAGTCTGGCCAGTGAAGCCAGCAGCATTGAGCAAAACATCAATCTGCTCCTTGTTGAATATGAACTCCTCTGTTTGAAAAGTTGAAATAGCTACTGCCTTTTTGGCTTCTTCAAATAGGGCAATTGCCATCGCAGCATAATTTTTTACAAGAGTTGGGTTTGAATCAGGCGAAACATGCAATTCTTTTGCCTTGTTCAGATTTGAGTCAGCTTGCTCCAAAAGCAGGTTCATATTATTGCTGGTTATTGCCTTTGCCGCCAAATCATCCAAGAGCTCTTGCAATTCCTCTCTCTTACTCTCTGCCTGTTCAATGGCGGTGTTTGCATCAACTGCTTCCTGAAACGCATTTAAAACAAATAAGGCAAGGTTTGTTTCAGCCTGGTTGCTGCCCTTGTCAATTGCAATAGCCTTGAACCTTACTTGGCCGTTTTCAACACCAAAACTATCCCACTCCAATTCAAAGAGGTCGTTGCCCTTCTCCTCTCCGGCCCCAAGCAGCTCCCACCGGCCTTCCTCCTCAATGAAGAACTCAACTCCCTTAACTCCACTCTTAAAACTGCCTTGGTCCTCTGCCTTAACCTGCAAGGCGACTGTTTCGCTGACCTTTTCATTATACTCTGGACTGAAGAACCTAATCTTCGGAGCAGTAATATCGTAAATAAATTCAATGTTTTGGTCACAATTGTCTCCAAAGAATTCCTCTGCCTCTATGAAAAAAGTAATAACCCCTTCACTTACATTGCTCAGGTCAAGATTGCCGTCCCAAGAAGTGAAAGGCCCCTTATCAGTAAAAAAGCTTTGGACGGTTCCGTCAGGCAACTCTGCTGAAAGGCTGCCGTGCATTATTCTGTCAACAGCACTAAGGCCCAACTCCAAGGTTTCCTTGTTGTCAGACAAAACCATTCTCAAAGAGATATCCAAATCACACTTCGCAACTGTCTCAACATGCACCTCATTGCTAACCGGGCTGAAGTTCCCTGCC
>JAFCFG010000034.1 GCA_017608725.1 Candidatus Iainarchaeum sp. | reverse complement strand
AAGGTTCCAAAGCCTGCAAAAGTTTTTCGCAATTTTCCTCTGCTTCTTTGAAGCAATAGCATACACTATCACCGGAACACCATTGCTTGCAATGCCTGGAATGATAGTCTTTGTGATTCTGCAGGTTGCATTTGGCAGCATTGTGCTGCTTTACCTGGACGAGATTGTTTCAAAGTACGGGATTGGTTCAGGAATCGGTCTCTTTATTGCAGGGGGAGTAAGCGGGGCATTTTTCTGGCAGATTTTCAGGCCAAGCACTAGAGTGGGTGATCCAGGCGGTGTGCTCATGCAGTTCGTGGCATCCCTTGCAACTGGAGCAAACTTCCTGCTGCTGCTGCCAATCCTTATCGCAGTAGCCATATTTGCAATCGTTGTATTTGCAGAGGGAATGCATGTAAACATTCCAATAACAATGGGTACAAGAGGCATGGGGGGCAGGTTCCCAGTAAAGCTCTTGTATGTGAGCAATCTGCCAGTGATTCTGGCAATTGCACTGTTTGCAAACCTCCGGCTTTGGGCAGAGCTATTAAAGAACATACCAATATTGGGCCAGCTGATGGGCGTAATCGCATGGGCTACAAACAGCCCATTCAACCTCTTCCAGGAGATATTAGTTAGAATAAGCAGTGAAGGGTTGTTGCCAGCCCTGGGCTTTTTGGCACCGCAGATTTTCCAAGCAACCGTTTACATGGTTGTTTTGATTGTAAGCTGCATTGTTTTCGGAATCTTTTGGGTTCAGATGGGTGGCCAAGGCCCAGCAGCTGTAGCTGACCAATTGCAGAGGTCAGGGATGTACATTCCGGGATTTAGAAGGGACAAGAGAATTATTGAGGGAATTCTGAACAGGTACATACCAACAATAACGATTCTTGGCAGCATATTCGTTGCCTTGCTGGCTGGCTTTGGAAACATGGCCCTTGGCACATTGTCAAGCGGAACAGGGATATTGCTAACAGTAGGCATAGTTTACCGGCTGTATGAAGAACTTGCAAGGGAGCAGATGCTTGCAATGCATCCACTGCTGGGGAAGTTGTTTAAATGAGGAAAAAACATGGGCATTGAATGGGAAAAAACATGGCATCGAGCGACCGGAGGGAGCGAAGATGGCATTGAATGGGAAAAAACATGGCATCGAGCGACCGGAGGGAGCGAAGATGGCATAAATCGCAGCCGGATTTTGCCGGCTGCTGGGAAAATTGTTTAAATGAGGAAATTGTTTGGGTGATGTTAAAGGTGAAAGAAAAACTGGATGGTTTATATTCTATTCTGGTCCCCATTTATATAGGGAATAGTTCCCAAAAACCGAATTTTTGTGGTGATTTAAATGGCTTTTGTTAGCCCGTTAATAGACATCAGCCTGATTTCAGTGGCTTTGGTAGTGGCAAGTAAGTTCTTGCAGAGCAAGCTTGTTGACAAGGACAGGCAAAAGGCTGCACAGCAAAGAATGAAGGACAAACAGAAGAGAATAAAGGAATTGATGGGAAAGCAGGACGAGAAAAGCAAGAGAGAGGTAGCGAAGCTGCAGAAGGAATTGTTTGAAGAAATGGGCGAAAGCATGCAGGGAACCATGCGGTACATGATGTTCAGTTTGCCTCTTTTCTTTGGTGCGTTCTTTTTGCTTGGCATGTTCTACGGTGGCCTCACGTTTGAAACACCCTTCCCGGTTCCAAAATTTGAAGGGTTTTTCCTGCTGAACCCGCTTTCGTGGATTCCGGTGGGCTGGAGCCTTACAACAGGCTGGCTGAAATGGTACTTCATCACATACTTGATTACATTAATTATTCTGAGCATTGTACTCAAGGTTCTGAAAAAAATGAAGGGGCAGAACAAGGAAAAACAAGGTGTTGTAAATGGTAAGGAGAAGTGACAGAAGCAAGAAGGAAAAGTTCAGGAGAAAAAGTAGCGGAAAGAGCAAGCGCTATTTTGTCAGAGACAAGGCTGGAAAACACCATTGCGGGGTGTGCAAAGCGGTTTTGCATGGAACCCCCCACTCAAAGCCAGCAAGCAAGATAAGAAAGCTTAGCAAAAGTGAAAGAAGGCCAACAGCGCTGTTTGCAGGCGTTCTATGCAGTAAGTGCAGAACACTTGTAGTCGAAGAGGCTGCAAAAATCGAAAGCAAAACAAAAAAATTGGATGAAGTTGAGCTAAGGCTGCGGAAATATGTCTCCGCTGTAAAGGTGATTTGAATGGCTGGATTAGAGGTTGGAGCGGTTTGCATTAAAACAAAAGGCAGAGAGGCAGGCAGAAAAGCAGTTGTACTTGAATTTGATAAAAAGAAGGGATTTGCAATAATCGGCGGAAAATATGTGAAGCGGAGGAAATGCAACATAATGCACCTCCTGCCAACAGGCGAAACAGTTGATGTAAAAAAGCTTGAAATTAAAAAGCCAAAGCCAAAGAAACCGAAGAAAGAAATAGAGGAAAAGAAGAAAGGAAAACCGGCTGAAAGGAAAAAGGGGAAGAAGAAATAGGTGAATTTCGTTTATGCCAGAGGAAAGAAAAGGAGAGGAAAACCCTGAAGCAGCTGCAGAAAAGGAAGTGAAGGGCATGGAAAAAGGCAATGTTGGTAACAAGGAAGCTGAAGAGAAAGGGGAAAGCATTGAAGAAGGCAGTGAAAAGAATGAAAAGGCAGTAAAGGATGAGAAAGGGAAAGGGACAAGGGAAAAAGAGGAACAAGAGCTTGCAAAGAAAGGCGAGAAAAGGGGAAAGAATAAGGACATCAGGTACATTGTTAGAATTGCAGCAAAGGACCTTGATGGAAACCTGCCTATTCACAGGGCTTTGACAAAGATAAAGGGCATTGGCACTAGAATGGCAAGAAACATTGCAATTGCTTTTGAACAAGAGGAGGGCATTGCGTTTGACAGCAAGCTTGGGCTGTTGCCAGAGCAATTGGACGAAAAGCTAGAGGGCATTGTGCTGAATCCAGAGAAACACGGAATACCAAACTGGAACCTGAACAGGCGAAGGGACCTGGAAACAGGGGAAAACAGGCATTTGGTTATGGCAGACCTTGATTTTGGTTTGAGAAAAGACCTGCAGAGATTGAATCTTATAAAGAGTTACAGGGGCCTGAGGCACAGCTGGGGCCTGACAGTAAGGGGCCAAAGAACAAAGAGTACACACAGGGGCAAGGGCGGTGCAATCGGAGTTATGAAGAAGGATGCAAGGATTGCAATGGCAGGCGGTGGCAAAAAGACTGAAAAGAAGGAGAAAAAGTAAAGTGATTGGAAATGGGCGACCCAAAGAAAACAGTAAAGCACTATGAAAAGCCAATGCGGCTATGGGATAAAGAAAACCTTGAAAAGGAAAGAATAATGAAGAATACTTATGGCCTGCAGAACAAAAGAGAGCTCTGGAGAAGCAAAACAATACTGAGCAAAAAGAGAAAGACTGCAAGGCTGTTGCTTGCAATGCAACCAGAGGAAAGAGCAAAAAGGGAACAAGAACTGTTGAACAGCCTTATAAGGTTGGGTTTGATGGATGAAAAGGCAAGCCTTGATGATATTTTGACTTTGACAACGGAGGCTATTCTGGAAAGAAGGCTGCAGACAGTTGTCTGGAGAAAAGGGCTTGCAAACACAGCAAAGCAGGCAAGGCAGTTCATAACGCACGGCCACATTGCAATCAATGGCAAGAAGGTTACAGCCCCCGGCTACCTTGTGCCGGCAGAGGAGGAAGCAAAAATCGCTTACTATGGCAAAAAAATGGAACTCAAGCCAGCTGAAAAGAAGAAGCCTGCTGCAAAACCGGTTGAAGCAGGGGAAAAGCCAGCTGAAAAGAAGAAAGAGCAATTGCCCAAGGAGGAAAAGGGAAAAGCCAAAATGCCAGAGGAAAAAGAAGGGCCAAGAAGGAAGGAAATTGGGCGGGGGGCAGCTGGGGAAAAGAAGGAAGAAAACCAAAAAGGGGGGAAGAAGGCAGGCAGTAAAGAGAAGGAAGAGGCAGTGAAAAAGGAGAAAAAGGAAGAGGCAGTGGAGAAAATGGGAAAAGAGAAGAAGGCAGGCACAGGGGAGAAGAAGGAAGAGGCTGGAAAGAAGGGGGGAGCAATAAATGGGTAAGAAGGGGATTATTCACATTTTTGCATCAAGGAATAATACAATAATTTTGCTTACTGATGTAACAGGCAGTGAGACCATTGCAAAGTGCAGTGGCGGAGAAGTTGTAAAGGCACAGCACAAGGAGGGAAGCCCTTACGCTGCAATGAAAGTAGCGGAAACAGTTGCAGAAAAGGCAAAGGACAGGGACATAAGAGAGGTTGATGTAAGGGTAAGGGCCCCCGGGGGCAATAAAAGCAACAGCCCTGGAAGCGGCAGTGAAGCTGCCATAAGAAGCCTTACAAGGGCTGGACTGATTATTAAATCCATTGAAAATGTTACGCCGGTTCCACACAACGGTTGCAGAAAGAAAAAGAAATTTAGAGGAAAGAAAAAGTAAAGGAGGAAACAAGATGGCTCTTAGGATAAAGAAGATTGATGAAAAAGGCAATGTGAGCAGGTACTTGATTAAGGGCATAACTACTCCCTTGCTAAATGCAATTAGAAGAAGCGTAATTCAGCACGTGCCATGCCTTGCAATAGACAAGATTACAATCTATGAAAATGATTCAGTGATGTTTGATGAGTTCTTGGGACACAGGCTTGCTATGCTGCCGGTGAAGACAGATGCAAAGAGCTATAAAAAAGGGGACAGGGTCAAGATGGTGCTGCAGAAGGAAGGCCCTGGCATGGTTTACAGCAAGGACATAAAATGCACCGACCCAAAAATTGAAATAGTTGATAAAAAAATCCCAATAGTTAAACTAAAGAAAGACCAAAAGCTAAAGATTGAAATGCAGGCAATCATGCAAAGTGGAAAAGAACACAGTAAATGGCAGCCTGCCATTATCTCATACCAGGAACTGCCAAATGTTTACAGCGAAAAGAACTGCAACCAGTGCAGGGAATGCATTGATGCATGCCCAAAATCGGTTTTGGAGATAAAGGCCAAAAAGGTTGTACTAAAGGAGCCTTTTGAATGCATACTGTGCGGGGCATGCAGAGACGCCTGTGAGAGAGATGCCCTCGCCATTGATGTGGAAAAGGGCTCGTTTCTCTTGTACATAGAGCCTGTTGCAGGCATGCCAGTAAACGAAGTTATCAACATGGCGATTGCTGAACTGCAAGACAAAAACAAGCAATTTGCAAAGCTGTTGCAAAAAGTCAAGGGAGGTTAGACAGTTAATAATTTGCTTCAAAAAGAATTATTGTGCAGGGGTACCCAAGTGGCCAAAGGGGCAGGAGAATTCTTAAAATTCTGCCAAACTTAAGGCCTCTAGGTTAAAGGGGTTGGAAATCCTGTGGCTTAGTGCCTTCGGGGGTTCGAATCCTCCCCCCTGCAAAATTTTCCTTTTCAGGAAAGAGAAAAATTTTATAAAAAGAAACTGAATTGGAAGGGAATTTAAAAAGAATTAGGGGAAGGAAACAAAGAAATCAAAAGAGAGGAAGCAATTGCTTCGCAATTGCGATGGAATAAATGGTGAACGCGATGGTGAAGAGAACTGGCCCGACAAAGGACAGGACAAAGCAGTTGATTGGCTTGCTGCAGAAGGCAGCCCGGAAGGAAAAGAAAGCGATTTGGCTAGACATTGCTGAAAGATTGGAAAAGCCAAGGAGGCAGAGGGCCTCAATAAACCTGTGGAAAATTGAAAAGTTTGCAAGGATTTTTAAGGGCAAGCAACTGCTTGTACCAGGAAAAGTTTTGGGGAACGGAATGTTGAATGAGAAGCCAACCATTATTGCACTTGAATTCAGCAGCAGGGCGATGAAAAAAATATTGAAAGCAGGGGCTACTGCTTTGTCAATAGAAGATGCACTAAAGAGAAAGGTTGACGTAAAAACAATCATGATTGTAAAGTGATTTGAAAATGCCTGAAAAGATTTTGTTGAATGCAGAAAATGCTGTAATGGGCAGGCTCGCTAGCTTTGCTGCAAAAAAAGCATTGCAGGGAGAACAGCTTGTAATAGTTAACGCAGAAAAAGCAATCATTACAGGCAGCAAAGAAGACGCAATGAAAAGGCTGAAAAGAAAGCTTGATCTGCATGCAAAGGGCAACCCACTGAAAGGGCCAAAGTTCAGTAAAATGCCTGACAGGGTCCTGAGGAGGGCAATAAGGGGCATGCTGCCCTTCAAAAGCAGGAGAGGCAGGGAAGCATTTAGAAAGGTGCAGGTCTTTATCTCCATTCCAGCTGAACTGGAGGGAAAGGAATTCATGAAACTGCCTTTTCACCAGAATGAAAAAAAGCAGAGGCATGTTGAGCTTGGGGCAGTGTGCAGGCTGCTTGGAGCAAAATGGTGATTGGATGCTGAAAAAGAAGAAAAAGAAGGGAAAAACAGGGATGAACAGCAAGGCAAAGAAGAAACAGGCTGTTGCAAGGGCAACCATAAAAAAGGGCAGCGGAAAGATAAAAATCAACAAGAGGGCACTTGAACTGCAAGAGCCAACATACCTAAAGCAGTTTATTAGCGAACCACTGAAAATTGCTGGTTCTTTGGCCAAAGAGGTTGACATAAAGGTAAATGTAAAGGGGGGCGGCTTTATGAGCCAGGCTGCTGCAGCCAGAAGCGCTATAGCAAAGGCCCTCTTGCTTTACAGTAAGGACAACAAGTTGAGGACCGCATTTTTAGCTTATGACAGAATGCTGTTAGTTGATGATGTTAGGAGAGTTGAATCAAAGAAGCCCTTGGGAACAAAGGCAAGGAAGAAAAAACAGAAGAGTAAGAGGTAAAAAAGGAGGCGGTTATTGACAATGCTTATTCCAATAAGATGCTTTAGCTGCGGAAAACAGCTTGCCGGATTATATGAGCAATTCAAACAGAGGATTGAAAAGGGAGAAAAGCCTGAAAAGGCATTGGACGAACTAGGGGTAAAGAGATACTGCTGCAGGAGAATGCTGTTTACCCAGGCAGACTTGATTGACGAAATAATGCAATACAAGAGTTGATAGCTAAAATGAGTGAAAAGGAAGAGAAAAAAGAGCACTTGGTTGAATTGGATAGATACCTAAAGACAGGCAGCCATATTGGAACCAAGTTCAAGACAGGGGACATGAGGAGGTACATCTTCAAGCAGAGGAAAGATGGCCTGAGGGTTTTGGATGTCAGCACGATTGATGAAAGGATAAGGATTGCAGCAAAGTTTCTAAGCAGGTTTGTGCCAGAGAAAATCATAGCGGTCTCAAGAAAGGCCTATGGCCAGCCCCCTGTAAAGCAATTTGCATCCTCAATTGGAGCCAAATCAATAACCGGCAGGTTTGTGCCGGGGACATTTACCAATCCAAGTGCCAAGGACTTTGTTGAACCAGATGTCCTGATTGTTACAGACCCGGAATCAGACAGGCAGTCTGTTGAGGAAAGCGTTAAGCTGCATATCCCTGTTGTGGGCCTTTGCTCAACAAACAACAAGCTACACAACATTGACATGGTTGTTCCAATAAACAACAAAGGGAGAAAAAGCCTGGCCCTGGCATACTTTTTGCTTGCAAGGGAAATTTTAAAGGAAAGGGGAGTTATCAAAAAGGACAGCGAGTTTGGCAAAACCCCTGAGGATTTTGAATACAAGCTCAAAGAGGGGGCAGAGGAAACAACAGAGAGAACAGAGGACAGAATAAGGGCAAGAAGGAACAGGAAAAGGTGAAAACCTATTTGAGTAGCAGAACCGAAAGCGTTGCTGGCTCTTTTTACCCAGGCAAAAGGGAAGCCCTTCTGAAGCAATTAAGCGGATTCTTTAAGGGTTTGCCCAAAGAAAAGAAAGCAAGGTGTGTGATTGCACCGCATGCCGGATATGTTTACAGTGGTCCCACAGCAGCTTATTCTTTCAATGCACTGCAGGAAGCAGGCTCTTTTGTTGTTCTTGGGCCAAACCACACTGGAATGGGTGAAGTGATAAGCGTAAGCGGGGCAGATGAATGGGAAACTCCTTTGGGCAGGGTTCAGGTTGACAGAAAGGCAAGGGAACAATTGCTGAAAAGGCTTGGGATTGAAGCAGACGATGTAGCGCATGTGCAAGAGCACAGCATTGAGGTACAGATTCCCTTCCTGCAGTATTTGTTTAAGGATTTTAAGATTCTGCCA
>JAFCFG010000033.1 GCA_017608725.1 Candidatus Iainarchaeum sp. | reverse complement strand
CTGTTACGCCGCACCAGTCAAATTCAACACTGCTTCCAATGCTGTATGAGCCAGAACCCAAGAGCATTACCTGCCTCCCGTTGTTGAATTCCACGTCATCCTCTTCTCCATTGTAGGTTACGTACAAATAATTTGTTTTTGCCGGAAATTCTGCTGCCAGGGTGTCAATCTGCTTTACAATCGGCAGAATGCCCAGCTCTTTTCTTCTCTCCCTTACCTTCAATTCATCCCTTACACCAACAATTATTGCTATCTGCTTATCTGAAAAGCCCGCCTTTTTTGCCTCCTGCATGAGTTCTTTCGGAATGCCCCCCAGATTGTGCTTTTTTAATTCCCCTTCAATTTCAACAATTTTTTTCAGCTTGAACAAGAACCACTTGTCAACTTTGCACAGCCTGTTGATTTTTTCAATTGAGTAGTTTCCGTTCATTGCCTCAATCAAGGCAAATATTCTCCTGTCAGTCGGATGCTCTATGTCATGCGCCAGCTTTTTAATAAGCAGTTTGTTTCCAACAAGGCCGTACATTCCGATATTCAGCATTCTGATTGCTTTTTGCATCGCCTCCTCAAACCTTCTGCCAATTGCCATTACCTCTCCAACCGATTTCATTTCAGTGCCAATCCTGTAGCTGACCTTGTTGAATTTTTGCAAGTCCCACCTTGGAATTTTTATAACACAGTAATCAAGCGCTGGCTCAAAGCAAGCCATAGTTCTCTTTGTTATCTTGTTCTGCAGTTCAATCAAGCTATAGCCCAAGGAAAGCTTTGCTGCAATGAAGGCAAGGGGATACCCTGTTGCCTTGCTTGCTAATGCACTGCTTCTGCTTAGCCTTGCATTAACCTCAATCACTCTGTAGTCGTCGCTTTTTGGATCCAACGCAAATTGGATATTGCACTCTCCAACGATGCCAAAGTGCTTTATTACCCTTATTGAAATTTCCCTCAGCCTGTGGTACTCATTGTTCGTTAGCGTTTGTGATGGAGCAACAACAATGCTCTCACCAGTGTGAATTCCCAGGGGGTCAAAGTTCTCCATATTGCAAACAGTGATGCAGTTGTCAAAGCTGTCCCGCACAACCTCGTACTCTACTTCCTTCCAGCCGGCAAGGTATTCTTCCACCAGAATTTGCGGCGCGTAAGCAAAAACCTGGTCAGTGATCTTTCTCAGCTCCTGTCTGTTTTTTGCAACACCGCTTCCTCTGCCACCCAGGGCATAGGCTGCCCTGACCATTACAGGGTAGCCAATCTTCTTTGCAGCAAGCAGTGCGTCTTTTCTGTTTGTTGCAGGAATGCTTTTTGGGACTTTTACGCCAATACTTGCCAGGCCTTGGTTGAATTTTTCCCTGTCCTCAGTTTCAATGATTGCTTGAACAGGGGTTCCAAGAACCTTTACATTGTGCTTTTTCAACACGCCTTTTTTGAACAATTCAACCCCGCAGTTCAATGCTGTCTGGCCACCAAAGGAAAGCAGGATAGCCTGGGGCTTCTCCCTTTCAATTACCTTTTCAACAAAGTATGCATTTACCGGCAGGAAATAAATCTTGTCAGCAAAGCCCTTGCTTGTTTGAATTGTTGCAATGTTTGGATTAACCAAAACAACCTCAATGCCTTCTTCCCTCAAAGCTTTGATGCACTGAGAACCGGAGTAGTCAAACTCGCCTGCTTCTCCGATCTTCAAAGCACCGCTGCCAAGAACAATTGCCTTCTTTGGTTTAGAAGCCAAGAGCAAGACCTCCAATCAATCGCAGTAAAGCCCCTCCAACACTGCTGGCATAAATCTTTGCAAAGGAAACAGTTGCAAGCAGCACACCCAATGGCAAAGGCTCCATTATTTCTTCGCCTCCTTCACTTTTTTCAGAAACCAGTCAAACAAAAAGCCTGTGTCAACCGGCCCTGGGTTTGCCTCTGGGTGAAACTGCACTGACATAAATGGCTTGCTCTTGTGTTTTATGCCCTCATTCGTTCCGTCGTTCAGGTTCCTGAACCAGGGCTGCCAATCCCTTGGAATGTTTTTTTCATCAACTGCAAAGCCGTGGTTCTGGGAAGTGATGTAACACTGTTTTGTTCCAACAATCTGGCAAGGCTGGTTCTGGCTTCTGTGGCCGTACTTCAATTTGAATGTATCTGCGCCAGCTGCCAGCCCAAGAATCTGGTTTCCAAGGCAAATTCCAAAGGTTGGCATAGAATATTCCAATGATTTCCTCACTGTATCAATTGCTGTTTGCACCGTTTTTGGGTCACCGGGGCCGTTGCTTACAAAAACAGCTTCAAAATCATGTTTGCCATTGAACAGGTTGTAATCCCACGGCACCCTGAGGACTGAAACATTCCTCTGGAGGAAGCTCCTAATAATGCTGTCCTTTGCACCGCAGTCAAGCAGAGCAATCGTTCTTTTTCCGTTTTCGTACAGCACTGGCTTCCTGCAACTGACCTCTGCAACAAGATTTTTCTTGTTTGGGTCATCAAAACCCAATTCTTGGCTATCAAAAACAATTTTGCCGAGCATTACCCCCTTTTCCCTGAGCTTTTTGGTTAGTGCCCTGCAGTCAATTGCAGTTATGCCAGGGATATTCTCTTCTTGCAGCCACTCTCCCAGGCTTTCTGTTGCCTGCCAGTGGTTGAATTCGTAGGAATAATCTGCAACAATCAGGCCAGTTATCTGGATTCTGCTTGATTCAAAGTTCTTTAGCAAGCCAAAACAGTCCTTTTCCTTGCCTGGAACGCCATAATTTCCAATTAACGGGTATGTTAAAACAAGAATTTGGCCCCTGTAACTTGGGTCGGTTAGGCTTTCAGGGTAACCAACCATTCCAGTGTTGAATACCACTTCACCGGAAACACTTGAGAAAGCGCCAAACCCTATGCCCTCAAAAGAGCTGTTATCTTCCAGAATCAGTTTAGCTGCTTTGGGTTCATTTTGGCTCAAAAAAGAACCCGTTATTATAGAAAGCGCAACTAATATTTAAAGTTTTCGCGTGTTTTTTCGTTGCTGCCTAATATCTCCGCATTTGAAGCACAATTTAAGGCATTAAGTTTAAAAGTATCCGGCACCCTGTTTTCATGATTTAATTACTTCTTGCTTTTCTGGCACAATGCATTGTATCCGTATTCAAATGCATCAACGCTTGCTGCAATTATGTCAGGGCTTGTGCCCACACTCTCTATTTTGTTTTTCTTTGCATCCTGCAGCGTCATTTTCACGTCGACTGCTGCGTCTGTTCCCTTTGTGTTGATTTCAACAGTGTAGTCAATCAGCTTAAAAGAGAGGCCGTTTTTCTTCACAGCCTTTTGGATTGCATTTATTACTGCATCAACTGGGCCAACACCATCCCCTTCTTCTACAATCTTTTTCTTAAAGAATTCAATCTCCACTTTTGCCCTTGGCTTATCATGCTTGTTTGACTCAATCCAATAATTCTTAACTATCAATTTCCTGTCTGAAATCTTTGGTCTCCTCAATAAGCCCTCCAGAATATACTGCAAGTCACTCTTTGTTGGCTTTTTGCCCTTTTCAAAGAACCCCCTTACTTCAAGCAAAGCAAATTTTGCGTCACTTGGGTTTAGTTCTAACCCGAATTCCTTTTTCACTTTTTCTGAGAGCTCTTCAATCCTTGGCAGTTTTGAGAAAAGGGGTTTTTGCTGCAAGTTGCTCATTGCAAAAACATTGTAATAGCCGTAATCAAGGAACTTGTTTATTTCCCCCAAATCAGGTTCAACCGAAGGGGGGCGAGGCATTACTTTCATTGCAGTCAAAGGGTCTTTTAGGCCTGAGCCAGTCATAACCATTACAACGGTTTCATCGCCTTTGATTTTGTTGCTTTCCTTTGCCTTAATCAAAGCAGCCAGTGGCAGGGCTGCTGCTGGCTCAACAAACAAGGCTTCTTCTTTTGCAAGCAGCTTCTCCGCTTCAAGTATTTCTACGTCAGTGAAGTCGTCGGCAAATCCCCCGGACTCGGTTATTGTTTTAATTGCTTTTAATCCGTCCAAAGGGTTTCCAACGCTTACAGCACTTGCAACAGTTTCAGGCTTGTCAAGAACTGCAAACTTCTTTTTGTGCTTCTTGACTGCTTCAACTATGGGGTTTGCCCCTCTGGCCTGGGCTCCAACCATTTCTGGCAGGGAATCGATGAAATCAAATCCCTTAAATTCCTTAAATCCTTTCCAGACAGCCGAAATGTTTGTGCCGCAGCCCATTGGCATTATCACCTTGTCCGGTGCATTCCAGTCCAGCTGTTCAGCTATTTCAAAGCCAATTGATTTTTGGCCCTCAAGCCTGAAGGCATAGTCTCCTGCAAGGTAGAAGTTGTGCTCTTTTGCCATCTTTTGGGTCAGGGTAGCGGCGTCGTCATATGTGCCTCTTACCTGGATTATTCTTCCGCCATAGGAGGTTGTCTGGCTCATTTTCCCGATTGCTACCCCCTCTGGGACAAGAATGTAGCAGGGGATGCCTGCCTTGTTTGCATAGGCTGAAACAGATGCAGCCATGTTTCCTGTTGAGGCAACGCATATCGCCTTTTTCCCAAGCTCTTTTGCCTTGGTTATTTCAACCATTGAACCCCTGTCCTTGAATGCCCCTGTTGGGTTTGCTCCCTCGTTCTTTATGAACAGGTTTTTTAGGCCAAGCTTTTTTCCCAAGCGCTTTGCTTTGTACAGTGGCGTGCCACCCTCGTCCATTGAAATGACTTTTCTGTAGTCCCTCAAAGGGTAGAAATCAAGGTATTTTATTGCCTTTAAAGGGGCAGTCTTAAGCAATTGCTTGTTTACCCTTTCAGCAATCTTGTCGTAATCGTAAATCACTTCCAAGGGGGAATTGCACTTAACGCAGGCAGTAATTGACTCCTCTTCACTGTGGCCTTTTCTGCAGGCAAAGCATTCTACCCTGTAGTTTGGGTCATTCATGGTTTCACCTCTGCAATTGCATCAATCTCAACCAAAGCGCCTTTGGGCAGGGCTTTTACTGCCACTGTGGCCCTTGCAGGCTTTCCACTGAAAAATTGGGCATATACTGCATTCATTTTTGGAAAATCGCTGATATCAGCCAAAAAAACAGTGGTCTTTACCACTTTTTCCAGGCTGCTTCCTGCTGCTTCAAGCACTGCAGCAAGATTTTTGCAAACTGTTTCGGTTTGCTCTTCAATCGTCCCTGGCTTGAATTCATTTGTTTCTGGATTTATTGCAATTTGCCCTGAGCAAAAAACAAGACTGTTTGATTTAATTGCCTGAGAGTAGGGCCCTATTGCTTTTGGGGCCTTTTCTGTCTCTATTCTGTCAAAGGTCAAGGCAACCGCGCTCCTTCAAACCCAGTTTTCCCCTTAAACAAATCAGCTAAAACAAGAGAAATCTTATGGCAGAATCCGCAGACCCCTTCTTTTGCTCATATAATTCATATATGTTAGCCCCTGTTTTTAAAGGTTGTTGTTCAAAACCCAAAGTGCTTTTTTTCCTCTTTTGCCTTTTCCCGCAAATACTGCATGTACTCGTTTTGCAGATTGACTATTTCGTACAACTTGCCTGTTGCAAGGAATTTGCCAACGCTGCGTAGGAAAAGATTTGAACCAATCACATGTGACATGCAAACAAAGTCCACGTTGTTTTCATACAGTGCCAGGGCATTGCCGTAGTAGTGTGCCCTGGCAAAGATAACAATTTTTGGGTTGGCTTTTTTTGCTCTTTTAATTAGTTTAATTGCTTCCTTTGCATTGGGAATAGTTATAATCAGCAATTTTGCGTCCTTTAGTGAAATCTTCCTCCAAACTTCGTCGTTGTCCGGGCTGCCATAAATAGCGTGATGGCCTTTTTTAATCAGGTCAGTCACAACAAAGGGGTTGTGGTCCACAATTACAAGCGTTCCGTGGCTTTTCAGCAGAGCAATCAATCCGCTGCCAAAAACACCAGCACCTACCAGCACAATATGTTTCTTTAAACGCTTTTTTTCTGGCAATCTTTCCAGGCGCCTTAGCCTCTGGCTCAAGTAAGCCCTCTTTGCAGCAGGCAAGAATCTATCTAAAATGTGTTCAAACCTGTTGTAAATGCCATTGCTGTGTTCAATGAGGTAAGGCGTTGTCATCATTGAAACAATTATTACAAGCAGTGCCATAGAATAAATAGGCTGGCTTATCTGCCCAAGCCTCAGTCCTTGGCTTGCGAGAATGAATGAAAATTCACTCGCTTGGCCAAGAGCCATGCCAACCAAAAAAGCTGTTCTGCCTCCGTAACCAAACCCAAGTCCAATCAAAAAATAGATTAAAGGGTTGAGAAGGTAGACAATGCCAAGCATTATAATCAGGAGCGTTAATGGGAAACCGCCAAAGCCCAAACCAATTTGCATACCCAACGAAACAAAGAATATTGTTGAGAAGAAGTCTCTCAGGCCCCTAATCTTGCTTGAGGCTTCAACGTTATAAGGCAGACTGCTCAGGCTTATTCCTCCAATGAATGCTCCAACTGCAATACTAAAGTTGAATAAAACTGACAAGTAAATAAAAACAAAGCAAACTGAAACAATTATCAGGTAAAACAATTCAGCGGTGTTTGCAAAATACCTTAAAACCCTGGGCAAAACATATTTGTTGAGCAGAAACGCCATTGCAAATAATGAAAAAATGCTGAACAAAAACGTTGTAGCAATATTGGTTTGAAAGATTGTTTCAGGCCTTGCAAGAACTGGCAGAAGCAGGACGGCAAGCATATCCTGTACAACAGCAAACCCAATAATCAGCCTTCCGTGCAATGTGCTTAATTGGTTTTTGCTGGTCAAAACTTTTACAACAACCACAGTGCTGCTGAATGCAAGGATTAGGCCAAGATAAAGGCTTTCCATAAAGGAAAGGGACAAAGAATGCATTACAGCAAAAACAATGGCTGTAGTCCAAAAAACCTGCAGCAATGCGCCGCCAATAACAGTTCCCTTCATTCTTACCAACTTTGGGAAATCTGTTTCAATTCCAACAGCAAATAACAAGAAAGCGACGCCAAGTTCAGAAAAAAGCAGAATATCAGCACTGTTTGAAATCAAGCCCAAGCCAATTGGCCCAATGATTAATCCCGCAACCAAGTATGAAACAAGGGTTGGCTGCTTTAGTAGCCTTGCAAGGCAGCCCAAGGCAGTTCCAGCCAGTATTATTACAACTAAGTCAACTAAGAGGCTTGGCTCCATTACTAATCAGTTAATAAGAAACCAATTGCTATATTTAAAGCTTTCTGGGCCTTTTTCTCCACCTTCTGAGAAGCGGCCTGTTTCTCTCTGCCTGCCTGGCAACTTCCAGTGCCTCTCGGAGTTCTTTTTTAGCCTGTCTTTCCAATCCGGCCGGGTCTCCGCCAGTTCTTTCAGACCAGGCTTCTTGAGAAAGCTTCAAGCTGGTGGCCGCCTTTTTTAAGCGCTCAGCTGCTTTTTCTGCAAGAGTTCGGGATTTCTTATAGCTCAAAAGCGCTCTCATTTCACCACTTTCCATTTGGTTCCTTTTTCAGTGTCGTCAAGCAGGATTCCCTTCTTTTCAAGCCGGTTCCTTATCCTGTCCGCTTCAGCCCAGTTCTTTTCTCTGCGCATTTTCTCCCTTCTTTTTATTAGGGCAAGGTCGTCCCTGCTTATTTTCTTTTTCTGCTCAAAGTCCATTACAGCAAACACGCTGTCAATCTTGCGCAGAAACTGCAATGCAAGCTTTGCATCCCTCTTTCCAATCTCGTCTTTTGAAAGCAGGGTGTTGCAGTCCCTTACAAAACCGAACAGTGCAGCGAATCCAAGGGGTGTATTCAAATCATCATCCATTGCTGCCTCAAACTTCTTTTCGGCATTGGCAATCGCCTTCTTCACTTTCCCTGAATCCTTTCCAGTTGCTTCTTGTAGTTTTGAAACAAGTTCATTCAGCCTGTCAATTGAATTCTGTGCTGCCCTCAATCCCTCAAATGTAAAGTTCAAAGGCTGCCTGTAATGCCCTGCAATCATTAGGTAACGGATTGCTACGGGGTTGTAGTCCTTTAAATCCCGCAGCGTGTAGAAGTTTCCAAGGCTTTTGCTCATCTTTTCCCCGTTCACTTTGAGAAAAGCGTTGTGAACCCAGTACCTTGCAAACTGTTTGCCGGTTGCCCCTTCGCTTTGCGCTATTTCATTTTCATGGTGTGGGAAGATTAGGTCTATTCCGCCTGAGTGAATGTCAAAGCTTTCACCCAAGTGTTTCATGCTCATTGCACTGCATTCAATATGCCAGCCAGGCCTGCCCTTGCC
>JAFCFG010000032.1 GCA_017608725.1 Candidatus Iainarchaeum sp. | reverse complement strand
AAGAACTACTGCATCGTTTCTGCCTGATTTTCTGAAGGGCTTTTTTCGGAAACTGTTTGGAACAAGGAAAAGGGCAGCCATTTACCTCAGGGGAGCAAGGGGCCAAAAGGTAACAAAGCAGTACCTTGTTGAAAAGCTCAGGGAACTGGGCCTGAAAAGAGGGGCGGTGGTTGCTGTTCACAGCAGCCTGAGCAGGCTTGGTTTTGTTGAGGGGGGTGCAAAAACCGTTGTTGATGCTTTGATTGAGGCAGTAGGCGAAAGGGGAACGATTCTGATGCCGACCTTTACCGGATTCAGTGAAACAGCCAAAAGCAATGCGTTTGATGTCAGGAAAACAAGGTCAAGGGTCGGAGCAGTTACAGAGGCATTCAGAAAGATGCCTGGTGTAAAGCGAAGTGTTCACCCGACCCACAGCTGTGCTGCTCTTGGCCCAAAAGCGGATTTTTTACTGGAAGGACAAGAAGAAGCACCTACATTGTTTGGAGAGGGAACACCTTTCCACAAGCTGATGGAAGTGAACGGCTTTGTTCTTTGTTTGGGCATTGGAATTGGGATGATGAGCATGTACCATGTTGCAGAGGACATAACACTGAATTTTCCCCTGAAGGTTTACAGGCCAGGCAAGGAAAAGCTGCCTGTTGTTGACTGGAGCGGGAACAAGAGGAATATTGAAACTGCTGTGCACGATGTTGAGTTGCACGACAAGTTTTCGGTTGATGAACCTTTATTCGAAAGGGAACTGGCAAAGAGAGGAGCCCTGAAAAGCCTCCGAATTGGGGAGAGCAGCAGCAGTCTGATGCCTGCAAAGAAAGTGACTATGGCGTTGAAGGATATGGCAGCAAGGGGAAGGCTTTGGTACAGGGAAGTGTAGGCAGATGCAGGAGCTTGTTTTGGGTGTTTTGAAAAAAGGCATTGGGCTGGAATCAATCCTGGGACAGCTTGGCTTGAATTGGACTATTTGTTTGGGCAGGGGAATTGGGCTGGAAAAATTTCCTGCTTTGATAGTGAACAAGAATGTTTCAGGGCAGGAGAGGAAGCAGGTTGGCAGCTATTTGCAGTCGGGTGGCTGTGCTTTGACATATGCTGGATTTGCTGAATCAATTGACCCAGCAATAAAGTTAAGGGAGCAGCTCATCAGGTTCATTGAGCCAAGGGGGAAGCTGTTTAGTGGAACCGGGGTTTTGTGGCTGCAGCAGAAGGGCTTTCTTATTGTGGGAGCAAAGCAGGGCCTGGTTAATGGAAAGCAGCCTGCTATTTTGCTGAAGAGAATTGGCAGGGGTCTGCTTATTGTGCTGCCCTTTGACCCTGAAGGGGCTTTTCTGGACCAGAGAAGCGGGCAGAGGTGGTTTTGCAGCGAAAAGGCTTCGCTGCCTGAAACTGTTTCAGTTGTTTCCAAGGGAAATCTGAGCAGGTTGCTCTTTAACTGCGTGTTGAAGATGTTTGAGCACAGGGGCCTGCCCTTAGTGCACAAGTGGTTTTATCCAATGGATTACAGAAGCGCTTTTGCCTTTCATGTTGATGTTGATAATTATGGAGAAGAGGATATTGGAAAAACAAAGAGGGTTGTTGGCGGAAAAGCTGTTTGGTTTGTTAACGCTGAAGCAATTGAGAAAGAAAGTGCGAGCCTTCAGTTGTTGCAGGGAGAAAAGATTGGCAGCCACAACTACTGCCACAAGTTATTTGAAGGCATGGAAGAGAACTTGGAGAATGTTTCAAGGGCCCATGGTTTTTTTGAGAAAAACGGAATTAGGGCAAAGGGATTCAGCGCTCCCAACGGAGAGTGGAACAGTGGTTTGGCAAAGGCATTGGAGCAAATAGGCTATGATTATGCTGTTGGGTTTGGTTTGGGCTATGATTGCCTGCCTTTTCACCCTGTTGTTGATGGAAAAAGAGCCCGGCTGTTGTTGGTTGGAACCCATCCAATTTGCATTGGCATTCTGAAGACAAGGGACTTCAATGAAGGGGAGATGATTGCTTATTTTCAGGCAGTGCTTGAGAGGAATCTTGCAGCAGGGCTTCCTTTGTTTTTTTACGGGCACCCGTTGAAGAGGATTGCCAGGTTTCCGAAAGTTGTTTGGGCTTTGTTCAAAACCGTTGCAGGGAAAAACAAGGTTTGGAAAACCGATGTTGAGGAGTTCGCTTTGTGGTGGAGAAGAAGGGAGAAAAAACGGTTCAGGGCTTTTTTTGAGAAGAAGAAATTGGTTATTGAGACAGGGAACAATGAAAGGGAATTCTCCCTCAGGGTTTTGTTTTCTGGTTTTGAGGGAATTGTTGCAATGCAGGCCAAGGAAGTCAGCCTGGAAAAGCTGGCCGGGCTTAGAAAGGCAAAGCACTTTACCTTGAATGACACAACAGCCAAAACCAGCCCCATTGGAAAGAAGTTTTTTGTGAAACAGCTTCTGGGAAAGGCAGGGAACAGAATTTCTACTTGAATATTTCGCCTGTTTCCCTGCTCCAGAAAAGCAAATCCAATTCAGGGAGGGGGATTTGAACCCTGCTGCTGAAGCTGTGCATTTTCTTTTCAATTGACAGATAGCTTTTTTCATTAATGCTTTTTGGAATTTCTTTGAGTGCGCCGTAGTACAGCAGGTTTCGCATTATGTGCCTGTCCAAAATAGCGAGCTTTTGGCCAAAGCCAATGTTTCGAAGGAAGTGCGAGGCCTCCTTCATTCCAAGGCCCTTTACGTTTTCAACCAGCCATGACCTAACCTTCGGGGTATTGCTTTTGATCCCAAGGCTTTCCAGTTTCTCTTTTATCCCTGGCATTAAAAGGTTTCTTGCCTCAATGATATAACAGGCCTTGCTTTTGTGGAACCTTACCCTTTTTGACAAAACCCTTTCTATTCTTCCCTGGCCTGATTTGAATAGTAGTTTTTTCCCCAGTAAATCATTTACCGCAGCATCGCATTGCTTTGCATTGCTCTGCGGAGTGCACAAACAGAAAGCCAGTTCAGCGAAGATTGCATTGCTGCCTTTGCCCCAGATTTCCTCAAACTCGGACAGCCTTTGCTGAATAAGCGGCTTCTTTTCCAGGTATTCCTTTTTCAGTTCTGAAAGAGCTGGCATTCCTGCACCCTAAAAACTTAGAAACACAAGGCTTTTTCTTTCAATGCCCCAAAGCAGGTTGAGGGCCTTTCAAAGGGAGGCAGGGCAATTGCTCTGGTATTTAAATTTATTGTTTTTAATTTATACTATTATGGATGTTTCTGGCCTAATTCAAAGAGCAAAAGGGATTGATAGAAAACGGCTTTTTTTGCTGGGAATGATTTTTCTATTTGCATTTGGCATCAGAGGCCATTTGATGATTTTGGAATACCTGTTTGGGTTTGACTCATACTACCATGCAAGGATGACCGGCTTTTTGATTGAAAACGGTTATGTTCCAGAGCATGACCCAATGTCGTATTATTTCATGGGCGGTGCAACACCGCCAACCAATACATTCTTCTGGTATTTTAGTGCAGGAATCTACAAGGTATTTACTTTGGGTGCACCCTATGACAAGATGCTTTGGATTCAGTTTGTGAAGGTCTTACCGGCCTTGTTCGGTGCACTGATTAGTGTTGCAATGTTCTTTGTGGGGAAGGAATTGTATGGAAAGAAAGCAGGCTATGCAATGGCCTTTATTGCAGCAGTGGTTCCAAGCTTTGTTTACAGAACGCTTAGTGGCTTTTTTGAGGAGGACTGCCTTGGATTTCTTTGGCTGACAATTGGCCTTGTGTTCTTCATTAGGGCAGTGAAAAACCCTGTTTTCAACAGAAGGGGAATTCAGAACGCTGTCCTGGCCGGGTTCTTTTTTGGGATAATGGCAATAACCTGGGAGATGTTTTTGCTTGTCCCGCTTGTGCTGGGCGGCTACTTTTTGTTTGCATTGATAAACATTTATTCAAAAAGAGATTTAAAGCAAACCATTGACTTTGTTAAATTGTATGCGATTTCATTCCTGATTCTTGGGGCAATTGCAACGCTGAACTATGGAATGGGGTGGGTCAATAAGTCAACAGCTTATGCAATGAAATCAATTCCAGGCTCTTTGGAAATAGCGGCCTTTGCCGGCATGGCTTTGCTGGCTGGGCTGTTCCTCTACCTTGCGTATGAGATGAGAATTCCTGGGAACAGGGAAAGCAATGCAAAGACTATGAATTTGATTGCAATAATGATGCTCTATGGAATACTGCTTGCTTTGGTTGTGACTTTTTTAGCGATTCCAGACCTGTTCCAGGAAACAAGCGTTTTGGGGCAGAGCGTTGGAGAGGAAAACACCGGCAAGCAATTCTTTGCAATAAAGTACAATGCCCTGATAATCTTCCCAATACTTGGCATGCTGTTGATCCCAATCAGGATGTACAGGGAGAAAAGCGAGCATTTGAGTGCGCTGATTTTCTTCTGGATTCTTATAACTTTCTTTATGGCGTGGTATAAGCTGAAGTTCACTTACACATTTGGGTTGCCTATTGCGGCATCTGCTGGGGTTGTTACAGCAGAGCTGTTCTATTACTTCAAGGACAGAAGCAGCATAGAGATTAAAACCGTTGCTATAGGCCTTGGATTCATGCTGCTGGTTGGCGTTGCAGCCGCCACACTCTTTGTTCCGGATAAGTTCCCGCACATTGAATCAACAAACCCAACCTGGAAAACCATGCTGCACTGGATGCAGAAGCCGGAGAATATCCCAAAAGACGCCAAGATGTTCAATTGGTGGGACGAGGGCCATTGGATTAGCTTTATTGGGGAGAGAGCTGTTCTTGTTGACAATAGAAACCTTAGCTGGGAGGGAGACCGGGACTTTGCAAGGTTTGTCATAACCAGTGATGTAAATGAAGCGGTTGAAATAGTGAAGAAGTATGGCAGCGATTACATTGTTTTAAGCAACGACATGTTTTTAAAGGTCGGCAGCTTTGGATTTTACGCTTACAACACAAATGACAGCATGGACCCAAGAATAATTAATTTCCTGTACCAGCCGCATCATGCGCTAACCTGCAGCCAGAGAAATCCGGGCGGGGGGCTGCAATTCGTTTGCGGTGGAAACACCTGGAACGAAGTGCAGATGAACAGCATTCCAACAACCTGGCAAAGTAAGGCCTTTAATGTAAGCGACCAGAGTGTCCCATACTTCTTCTACAGGGATGGTGACAACAGCAACGTCTATTTCCTGAATTTTGCGGTGAACAACAGCATGCTGGCAAAGCTCTGGTTTCACCACCCTGATACCCTGCCCTACTTTGAAGAGGTTTACGGCCAAGAGGGCCTCAAAATCTTCAGGGTAAAAAAAGAGGAATTTAACTAGCTGAAACGCAAAACAAATTATCTCAAAGACCAGCCCGGATAATTCAATTGCAAAATAATTTGACTTTATTATCCTCAAAAAAATAATTAATCCAATTGCAAAAACTTTTGCTTTAAATCAAAAAAGGCCTGTTTAACTGGTTCAATTGTGGAATAGTTTAGGTTTAAATTCTTATTTTATATTAGGTTAGGTACTATGTTGCAATTAGCAGTAACCCTATTGCTGTCTTTTATTGTATCGTTTGCCCTAACAAACAGGTTTCTGCCATTTCTAATAGCAAGAATGAGAAAGCGAAATATCCTGGGCATTGACGTAAACAAGATAAACAAGCCAAAAGTAGCGGAAATGGGCGGAGTAATCGTTTGGATTGGATTCAGCTCCGGAATACTTCTCGCAATATTCTGCTTCAGCTATTTGAACTCGATTGAGTTAGACCTAACCTACTTGCTTGCTGGCTATGCGACAATCGCAATGGTCGGCTTTCTTGGAGTGATAGATGATTTGATTGGATGGAAGAACGGCATAAGGCAATGGCAGCACGCGTTGATTCCTGTTTTTGCTGCCCTGCCTTTGATGGCTGTGAAGATAAGCAACCCGCCAATAAAGCTGCCTTTCTTTGGCTTTGTTCCAGAGGCATATGTTCTGCCCCTGATTGGAACAGTCAGCTTTGGAATCATCTACAGCCTGCTCTTTGTACCGGTTGGGGTTACTGGTGCAAGCAATGCAGCAAACATGCTTGCAGGCCTAAATGGCCTTGAAGCAGGGCTTGGCTCAATAATTCTTGCAACGCTTGCTGCCACAGCATTCAACGCAGGGCAGGTAGAGGCAACGGTTGTTGCGGTGGCAATGCTTGCTGCCCTGCTGGCATTCCTTCGCTTCAACTGGTTTCCTGCAAGGGTATTTGGCGGTGATTCCCTGACCCTGATGATTGGGGCAAGTATTGCAACAATCGTAATTCTTGGAAATATTGAGAAGATTGGAATCCTGCTAATGCTGTTGTACTTCATTGAATTGTTTTTGAAAGGGCGCTTTAAAATGCAGAGGGAAGGCTTTGGAATCCCGCAAAGGGACGGGACTCTGCAGGCCCCCCCTGGAAAGGCAGCAAGCATCACGCACCTCATAATGAGGTCAGGCAAGTTCACTGAAAAGCAGGTTGTTTTGGCAATTCTTGCAATGCAGGTTGTTGTAAGCATGGTTGTCTTTGGCATAAGCTTCTTTGGATTGTTCTGGTAAAGCCTTTTCCTCTAGGGGGAAGAAAAACCCTGGCGAAAAGAAAAACAGGGTTTTGGGAAAAGAAAGAAAATGGAGTGGGGAAAAAAATAAAAGAAAGTGAGTCCAATGGAAAGGGGAAAAAAGATTTGCCTTGCCTGCAGTGCTGGCGGCCACTTGACCGAATTGATTCAACTGGAAAGGGCATGGGTAGGCAGAAAGCACTTCTTTGTTTCGGACAAAAGAAACAATGCAATTGCACTAAGCAAGAGGGAAAGGGTCTACTTTGTGGTTTGCCCAAGGAGAAATCCGTTAAAGCTGCTGGCCAATTTCCTGCAGTCCCTTTGGATTTTTTTAAAGGAAAGGCCGGCTGTTGTAATAAGCACTGGCGCTGACACTGCAATTCCAATCTGCTTTATTGCAAAGCTCTTCAGGAAAAAGGTTGTTTTCATTGAGAGCTTCTGCAGGGTTGCAAGCCCCTCCCTGAGCGGGAAAATGATGTACAAAAGAGCAGACCTGTTCCTAGTGCAATGGAAACAGAACCTTGAGTTCTTTCCAGAGGCAAAGTACAGAGGAGGCGTGTTCTAATGCCAGGGGCAAAACAAGCCAAGTGCAAAAGCCCAAAAAGAGGAGGGAGGCGTGTTCTAATGCCAAGGATGAAGATTTTTGCAAGCGTTGGAACACACCCTCAGGGCTTTGACAGGCTTGTTGAAAAATTGGACGAAATCGCCCCTTCCCTCGGTGCAGAGGTTTTTGCGCAAACAGGCAATTCAGTTTACGAGCCAAGGAGTTTTCCATTCAAAAAATTTTTAACAGAAAACGAATTCCAGAAAAAGGTAAGGGAAGCAGACATTGTGATAAGCCATTCTGGAGCTGGAACAATTATAAACAGCTTGCTGCAAAAGAAAAAGCTCATTATAGTGCCAAGACTCAAGAGGTTTTCAGAGCATACGAATGATCACCAGCTTGACCTGGCCAAAGCACTGGAAGCAGAGGGGAAGTGCATTGCTGTCTTCGACGTAAAGAATCTGGGAAAAGCAATTGAGAGGGCAAAGCTTTTCAGGCCAAGAATTGCAAGCAACAAAGAGAATCTAATCAGGGAAATTAAGATTTTTATTGAAAGCGTTTGAGGGAAAAACGGAATTTTAAAAAATCAAAAAATTAAAATTGAAATTGTTGGGTTTTTGTTGTGGGAGCACATGAGCAAAAAACTTGTTTCAATAGTAATCGTGAACTGGAACGCAAAAGAGTTCATGCAGCAGTGCGCAAAATCACTTAAGCAAAACACCGTCTACCCAAAATATGAGGTAATTGTTGTAGACAACGGCAGCAAGGACGGCAGCGTTGAATTGCTGAAGCAGTTGAAGAAGAAGGGCCTTGTGCACAAGGTGATTTTCAATAAGGGGAACAGGGGCTTTGCAGCAGCAAACAACCAGGGTTTTAAGGCAGCGAAAGGCCAGTACCTGTTCATGCTGAACAACGATGTTTTGCTCGTAAAGGGCTGGCTCTCAAAGGCAATAGAGCTACTTGAAAGCGACAAAAGAATCGCTGCAGTTGGAAGCACGCTGATTGGATTCAACGACAGCCCAAAGAATGTAACAAAAGCCAGCCCCAAAGAGAAGCAAACGCTGTGCGGTGCAGCAATGGTTATGAAGAAAACCGCGCTTGAACAAATTGGGTTGCTTGACGCAGAAGAGTTTTCCCCCGCTTACGGAGAGGAAACAGACTGGTGCTACAGGGCAAGGAACGCTGGCTTCAAGCTGTTTGAAACAAGCGATTCAGTGATAAAGCACTTTGGGAGTGGCAGCACCCTAAAGCAGCTGCCAAAAAAAGGCCAGTATTTGTTAATGAACACCC
>JAFCFG010000031.1 GCA_017608725.1 Candidatus Iainarchaeum sp. | reverse complement strand
AATACGAGAAGTGGCTTGATTTTGTCAGGCAATTCCATTAACAGCCCAGGCAAAGAAGGGACTGCCAACACAGTTGCCAAGGATTTTGTCAGGCAATTCCATTAACAGCCCAGGCAAAGAGGGGCAGCCTTTACTGAAAACAGAAAACAGTAAAGAATTTAAATAACTTGATACATAATTAATACAATTATTTAAGTGAATAAAAGATGAGCAAAGGGCATTTTTTGGCATATCCAGTGGTTTTGTTAGCTTTGCTTGTCGTGGTTCTGGTATTGCTAGGATAAGGCACTCCTAGCTGAAGAACGACTTTTGGGGGTGCGGTTTTATAAAGAGCAGATATCACTAGAGTATAGGTGAAAGGAATTTGAAAAGGGAAACAGGATAAAGGTTTTTGGAAATTTTGGAGAAGGAAAAGCGGCATTGGCTTTTGGAAAGGGTGGAAAAAATGGCTGAAAAGGTAAGGATTTTTGATACTACTTTGAGGGACGGAGAGCAGAGCCCTGGCGCTACCCTGATGCACAGGCAGAAAATGCTTATTGCAAAGCAGCTTGCAAAGCTCAATGTTGATGTAATTGAAGCAGGCTTTCCAATTGCAAGCGAGGACGATTTCCTTGCAGTCAAGGAGATTGCCGAAACAGTAAAAGGCCCAACAATCTGTGCATTGAGCAGGGCAATTCCAAAGGACATTGATAGGGCATGGGAAGCAATCCAGAATGCGAAAAACCCAAGGATTCACACCTTTATGTCAAGCAGTGACGTTCACCTAAAATACCAGTTCAAGATAAGCAGGAAAGAGGCCTTGCAGATGAGCATTGAGGCAGTAAAAAGGTCATGCAGCTACTGCAAGGATGTGGAATTCTCTCCTATGGATGCAACAAGAACAGACCCAAAATTCCTTTTCCAAATGGTTGAGGCAGCAATTGATGCAGGTGCCACAACAATAAACATCCCCGATACTGTGGGTTATGCCCAGCCAATCGAGTTTGGTGCATTGATAAAGGCAGTTATAGAGCATGTGCCTGGCATAAAAAACGCAGTGGTAAGCGTGCACTGCCATAACGACCTTGGCCTTGCTGTTGCAAACAGCCTTGAGGCAGTGAGAAATGGTGCAAGGCAGGTAGAATGCACTGTTAATGGCCTGGGTGAAAGGGCAGGAAATGCCTCCCTTGAGGAAATAGTAATGAACCTGCATATAAGGAAAAGCATTTTCAACTGCAGTACCGGCATTAATCTGAGGCAGCTTTACCCAAGCTCGCAAATGGTCACCAACCTAACAGGCATTTCTGTCCAGAGAAACAAGGCAATTGTCGGAGAGAACGCCTTTGCACACGAGGCAGGGATTCACCAGCATGGCCTTATTGCAGACAGCCAAACGTATGAGATAATGAACCCAGAGATGATTGGCAAGACAACCAAGCTTGTTCTCGGAAAGCATTCTGGAAGGCATGCAACAAAGAAGGTTCTTGCAGAAATGGGCTTCAACCTGACTGAACAACAGCTGAAGCAGGTCAGTCAAAAAATAAAGCAATTGGCTGACAAGCAGAAAACAGTCCTGGAAGAGGATATAATTGCGATTGCTAGCGATGTAACAAGGCAGCTGGTCCAGGAGAAGAGAAGAATTGAATTGGACGAGGTTAGGGTCAACACCGGCAACAAGGTAAAGCCAACTGCAACTGTTACACTGATGATTGACGGCAAGAAAAAGACAGCCCAAGGAAAAGGGGTTGGCCCTGTTGATGCTGTAGCAAGTGCTATCCAGTCAATGCTGCCAGAGCGAATATCTTTAAAGGAGTATCATTTAAAGGCAATTACCGGCGGAACAGATGCCTTGGCAGATGTCGTTATAAAGGTTCAGAACGGAAAAGGCAATGTCTACAACGCAGAATCCATAAATGAGGATATTATAATGGCAAGTGCAAACGCCCTAGTGAAAGGGATAAACAAGGCACTTGCCTCAAAAAAGAGTAAATCCAGAGCATGAATTTAAGGTTTTTTAAATGCGTTAATTGGAAAAATTGAAGAATTTGAATGGTGAAATCGAATGCAGGGAAGCGAAGCAATAATAAAGGCCCTGGTTGCCCATGGGACAAAACATGTTTTTGGGTTTCCGGGCGGCGCCGTTCTCCCACTATATGATGAATTCCTTGCCCATAAGGAGATAGAGCACATTCTTGTAAGGCATGAGCAGGGAGCAGCGCATGCAGCAGATGCCTATGCTAGGGTCAGTGGAAAGGCAGGTATTTGCATTGCGACCTCCGGCCCGGGAGCAACAAATCTTGTAACTGGAATAATGACTGCCTTCATGGATTCAAGCCCTGTCATTGCCTTTGCTGGTCAGGTTCCCCTCTCTTTGATTGGGAATGATGCATTCCAAGAGAGCGATATGATGGGAATTACCCTGCCTATTACAAAGCACAATTATCAGATTCGGGACCAGAATGAGATCACTGCGATAATCAAAAACGCTTTCAAGGTTGCTTTAGAGGGCAGACCAGGCCCTGTTTACATTGACCTGCCAAAGGACATTCAATCAGCTGAAGTAAGGAAAGAGGTAAAGGAGATTGAGATAAGGGGCTTTAAACCAGTTACAAAAGGGCATCCAAGGCAGATTAAGACTGCGGCTGAAATGATTCTTAATGCAGAAAGGCCAGTTCTTGTTGGAGGCGGAGGTGTACTGCTCTCAAATGCAAGCAGGGAATTGCAGAAGCTTGCAGGAATCCTGAACATTCCTGTTGCAACAACATTTATGGGCAAGAGCTGTTTCCCTGAAGCGCACCCACTTGCACTTGGTGTTCTTGGAATGCATGGCAGGAAAGTCGCAAATTATGCAATAAGCAATGCTGACCTGCTTGTTGTTGTTGGCTGCAGGTTCAGTGACAGGATTACCGGCAACATTGAAACTTTTGCAGAGAAGGCAAAGATAATTCACATAGATATTGATAGCGCTGAGATTGGAAAGAATGTTCCTGTGGAATTGCCCATTGTTGGGGATGCAAAGAATGTGCTGCAGCAGCTGATTGAAACAGTTAAAAAGGTTGCAAGGAAGGGGGAAACTGCTTGGAGCAAGAAAATGCGCAGATTCATTAAAGAATGCAACTGCAACATTGATGTAAAGGGCACTCCAATTGACCCAAGAAAGCTTGTATTTGAATTGCAGAAGGTTCTGAAAGAAGATGATATTGTTACAACAGGGGTTGGCCAGCAACAGATGTTTGCAGCGCACTTCATTAAGAGAACAAAGCCAAGGACAATTGTAAGCAGTGGCGGAGCAGGGACAATGGGCTTTGGTTTGCCTGCTTCAATTGGGGCAAAGGTTGCAAAGCCAGAGAGCGAGGTATTCAACTTTGATGGAGATGGCTCTTTTGCAATGACCCAGCAGGAGCTTGCGACAGCAAAGGTTGAGGGCATTAAGACAATTTCAGTTATAATGAACAACGCCTATTTGGGCATGGTCAGGCAGTGGGCTGAGTTGTTCTTTGACAGGAGGTACAGTGAGGTTTATTTAAGCAGGGTTCCTGACTTTGCAAAAATTGCTGAGGCCCACGGCCTTAAAGGAATGCATGTTGAAAGGCCAGCTGAGATTGGGGCTGCTTTGAGGGAAGCAATTAAGAGCGATGAGGCCTCGGTCCTTGATGTAATTGTAAAGGAAGAGACAAACATCCTGCCAATGTTCCCCGCAGGCGGAAACATTGCAGACATGTTTGGAGGCTGCATTAAAGTAAAGGGAAAATTTTTCTAAGTTAATTTGGAGGTTAATTGGGGCAGGAAAAACAATGGTTGAAAATTATTTTCCGGAGGCTGAATTTGGGTAAAGCAAAAATTTGAAAAAAGATTTTAAGGGGTTTGAGGCCAAGAAAAAAATTCCTGGGTTATTTTTCTGAAGGTGATTGCTATGATTGAGGGAAAGAAAGAGAGGGAAGCAAAGCACAAGCACATTGTTGGAATCCTTGTAGAGGACCAGCCTGGTGTTCTTGCAAAGCTTTCAGGCCTTTTTTCAAGAAGGGGTTTTAACATTGAGACAATAATTGTTGGGAAAACAGCCAAGCCAGGCGTTTCCCACATTGTAATAAGCCTCTTGGGCGGAGACAGGACATTGGAGCAGCTTGAGAAGCAGCTAAACAAGCTGGTTGACGTAATAAAAATCATTGATTTGAGCCCAGAGCGCAGCGTTGTAAGGGAGCATTGCTTGGTCAAAGTCGCAAGCAACCCAAAGGCAAGAGCTGATTTGATAAATATATCAAAGTTGCACAAGACAAGCGCGCTTGACATTGGAAAAGACTATATGATAATAGAGGTCATCGGCAAGCCGCAAAAAATAGACAATTTCCTTGATTTGATGCGCAAATACGGCATTAAGGAGGTAAGCAGGACAGGAATTAACGCAATGCAGAGGTCAGGTCAAAACAATCATAAATAAAAGAATTTTATTTCCTTGATAATTAACTCAAAATAGGGGGATTTGAAATGAAAATATATCACGAAAACGATGTATCAATTGATTCATTAAAGGACAAAACAATAGCAATAATTGGTTACGGAAACCAGGGAAGGCCCCAGGCCCTTTGCCTGAGGGATTCTGGCCTAAAAGTAATAATTGGTTCGGTAAAGGACGCTTCCTTTGACAAGGCATTGGAGGACGGCTTTGAAGTAATGCCTATTGCAGAGGCAGCGGAAAAAGGGGACTTAATTCAAATTCTTTTGCCTGACGAGGTCCAGGGAATGGTTTACGCAAAGGAGATTGCCCCGCATGTAAAACAAGGAAAAATCCTGTGCTGCAGCCACGGGTTCAACATTGTATTCAAACAGATAGTTCCTCCAAAAGATGTGGATGTGATAATGGTTGCGCCAAAAAGCCCTGGCTCAGAGGAAAGAAAAGAGTATGAACGCGGCTTTGGAGTTCCAGGCCTGATTGCAGTTTACCAGAACCCAAGCGGAAAGGCAAAGGACTATGCGCTTGCCTACGCCAAAGCAATGGGTTACACCAGGGCAGGAGTAATTGAATGCACTTTTCAGCAGGAAACATATAGTGACCTTTTCGGAGAGCAGGCAGTTCTTTGCGGCGGGGTTACAGAGCTCATAAAAGCAGGATTTGAAACACTGGTAGGGGCAGGTTATCCCCCTGAAATCGCCTACTTCGAGTGCTTGAATGAGCTGAAATTGATAGTTGACTTGATTTACGAAGGAGGCCTAGGGCTCATGTGGCAGAGGGTAAGCAACACAGCAGAATACGGCGGCAGAACCAGGGGCAAAAAAGTGATTGGAAAGGAGAGCAGAGAGGCAATGAAAAAGCTTCTGGCTGATATTGAATCAGGAAAGTTTGCAGATGAATGGGTAAACGAATTCAAAAATGGCTTGCCAAACCTCAAAAAGATGAGGGAAGAGGGTGCAAAGCAGCAAATAGAGGTAGTTGGAAAGGAAATCCGCGCCTTGTTTGAGAAAAAGTAGTTTTTTATGGGCCCAGAGGAAATAAAGAAGCTGCCTGCAGCAGCTTCGCTGCTTTATGCAGATGGATTGAAGCAAGAGGAGATGAACAGGCCGTTCATTGCAATAGCCAACAGCTTCAACGAGATAACACCAGGCCACATTCACCTGAACAAATTGGGCGAGGCAGCAAAAAAAGGAATAAGGGAAGCCGGTGGCATTCCATTTGAGTTCCACACAATTGCCGTTTGCGATGGCATTGCAATGGGGCATGAGGGAATGAAGTTAAGCTTGCCAAGCAGGGAGACAATTGCCGACAGCATAGAGGAAATGGTCGCATCCCACGGTGTTTTTGCTGGAGTTGTTTTCATCGCAGGCTGCGACAAGAATGCCCCGGGCCATTTGAAAGCAGCTGCAAGGCTTAATTTGCCCAGCGTATTTGTTTCAGCAGGGCCGATGGCTGCCGGCCTTTACCAAGGAAAAAAGGTCGGGGTAAAGGCAGCTTTTGAAGCAAAGGCCAGGCTTGAAAACAAGAAAATCTCAGAGGAAGAATACCAAAAAATTGTTTGCTCAGCCTGCCCTGGCCCTGGAACCTGTGCTGGCTTGTACACAGCCAACAGCATGGCCTGCATTACAGAAGCGCTTGGCCTGAGCCTGCCAATGTGTGCAACAACAGCAGCACTTGACAAGGAAAAGCAGAGAATTGCCTTTGAATCAGGAAAGCTGGTTGTTGAACTAGTGAAAAGAGGCCTTACCGCCAGGAAGATTATGACAGAGGGGGCATTTGAAAACGCTTTGAGGTTGGATATGGCTATTGGAGCCAGCACCAACACAATGCTGCATGTTCCAGACATTGCAAAAGAGGCAGGGTTTGAATTTGATTTGAACAGAATAAACGAATTGAGCGAAAACACGCCAAATCTTGTGAAGCTCGATCCCAGTAGCAATTACTTCATGGAGGATTTGCATGCTGCTGGTGGAATTCCAGCTGTAATGGCAGAGCTAAAGCTCAAAGGCCTTGTTCAGAACACTCAAACAGTTGAGGGAAAAATGTTTGACAGGCTAATCAACGCCAAAGTAAAGAACAAGGAAGTCATCAGGCCAATTGAAAGGCCATACAGCAAGAGCGGCGGCATCTCCATACTTTACGGCAACCTTGCTGAAAAGGGCAGTGTGATTAAAACAAGCGGCATTTCACCAGAATTTCCGAATGTTTTTGAGGGAAAGGCAGCTGTATTTGATTCGGAGGAACAAGCAAATGGGTTCATTGCAGAGGGAAAAGTAGAGAAGGGAAGCGTAATCGTTATTCGCTACGAGGGCCCTATTGGAGGCCCTGGGATGAGGGAAATGCTTTACCCAACTGCAGGAATTTCCGGCTTGGGCCTTGACCCCTATGTTGCCTTAATCACTGACGGCAGGTTCAGCGGAGCAACCCACGGCGCTTCAATCGGCCATGTCGCACCAGAGGCGGCAGTTGGAGGCAACCTTGCCCTGGTTCAAAACGGAGACAGGATTAAGATTGATTTGCCCAAAAGGAGGATTGATTTGCTTGTTGATGCCAAGGAGCTTGAGAAGAGAAGGGAAGAATGGAGAAAGAGCTTCAAATTGAAGTATTTGCCAGAGGGAGTGCTGCGCAATTATAGAAGGAGATTTTTGTGAGCCAAACAATTGCAGAAAAGATTCTTGCAGCCCATTCCGGCAATAAAACAGTCAGCCCAGGGCAACTAATTGAGGCATCAATAGACCTCTGTTTTGGGAATGACATCACTGCCCCAATTGCAATTCAGCGCTTCAGGGAAACAGGCATCAAAAATGTTTTTGATAAGCAAAAGGTAATGATAATCCCAGACCACCTCACTCCAAACAAGGACATCAAAGCAGCAGAACAGACGAAGATGATGAGGGAATTTGCCCAAGAACAGGCCCTGAGCAATTACTTTGAAGTTGGAAGAATCGGAATTGAACATGTTTTCATCCATGAGCAGGGCCTTGCCTTGCCTGGAATGCTTATTGTGGGTGCTGACTCGCATAGCTGCACCTACGGTGCATTGGGAGCATTCTCAACAGGAGTTGGCAGCACTGACTTTGCTGCTGCAATGGCTTTGGGCAAGCTCTGGTTTAAGGTTCCTGAATCAATGCTGTTCAATTTCAATGGAAAATTGCAGGAATATGTTTCAGGAAAGGATTTAATCCTTCACACCATTGCCGGAATTGGTGTAAGCGGAGCCCTGTACAAGGCAATGGAATTCACTGGCAGCACTATTAAAGATCTCTCCATTGACTCCAGGTTTAGCGTCTGCAATATGGCAATCGAAGCCGGGGGCAAAGCAGGAATAATTGCCCCAGACGCAAAGACAGAAAAGTATGTGAAAAGCGTTTCACCCAAGCCATACAGGGTTTATGCAAGTGACAAGGACGCAGAATATTCAGAGAAAATTGATTTCGATGCCTCTGCAATAGAGCCCCAGGTGGCCTTCCCCTTCCTCCCCGAAAACAGCAGGCCTGTGAGCGAAGCAGCCGGAATTGAGATTGACCAGGCTGTTATTGGTTCCTGTACAAATGGAAGAATGGAGGATATGAGAATTGCTGCAAAGATAATGAAGGGCAAGAAGCTCGCACCAAATGTGCGCTGCGTAATCCTTCCAGGAAGCCAGCAGATTTACTTAAAATGCGTTAAAGAGGGCATTGCAGAAATCTTTGTAAAAGCAGGCTGCTCTTTTAGCCCTCCAACCTGTGGCCCTTGCCTTGGAAGCCATATGGGCGTCCTTGCTGCTGGCGAGAAGGCAATCAGCACAACAAACAGGAACTTTGTTGGCAGAATGGGCAGCCCAAAGAGCAAGGTTTATTTAAGCAACCCAGCTGTAGCGGCTGCTTCTGCAATTGCCGGCAGAATAATCAGTCCAAAGGAGCTGAAGTAAGTAAATTTAAGAAACCAGATAAATGAAATTCAGGGAAATGAAAATTGAAGGGAAAAGCAA
>JAFCFG010000030.1 GCA_017608725.1 Candidatus Iainarchaeum sp. | reverse complement strand
TGCTTTTGAGAAGTCGATTACTGGTGCCATTCCAAGGATTATCTTTTTTTTTTTTTTTTTCTGTATTCTACTATTTATGGCTGGGGCAGTCAGCTTGAGTTTTTTGGCTATTTCTTTCTGGTTTATTGTTGGGTTTTTTGTCATCAGATTCAGGATTTTTTTGTCTGTTTCGTCAACCATTTGTTAATCACCTCTTGCCGCCTTTTCTATTTTTTCAAACGCTTCTTTACCATACCCCATCTCTTTTAGACCCATGATTATTAAGTTTTTATAGTATTCTGTGGGCTTTACAAATCCTTCTTTTCTTACAACAATGTAAGTTATTGCCTCAACGGCTCCCAATTCCGATTCAACCATAACTAGCGTTCTTTTATAGAAGTTAGGGTGCCCTTCTCTCTTGTCCAAAGCCTTCAGCTGTTCCTCACTAATTTCACAAAGCGCTCCTTCAACAGTTTTGCTTGGCGATTCGACAATGTCGGATACTCCCCCCTTCCTTGAACCGCTGTATTTATCGAAAACAAGTTTGTAATCTCTAAGAATCCCTTTGATTCTCTGCTTCCATTCGGTTTTTATAGTTCTCAAAATTTCCGATTTCAGCAAATTTGACCCATAAGCGAAATACCAGACCATTTTTTCTCTCCGCCTGCTTAAAAATTAAGCAAAGCCCATAAAACAAGGGTGATTTTAGTTATTTATTAAATGAAAAGCCTTTTTAATTTAATTGAATTAATGAAATTTTTTATATAATTAATTTTTTAAGCATTTCAGTTCTTAATAATTTGCTAATTGGTTCAACCTTTGCAGCAAGAGAGTTCAACATTTAAGTTGATTAAAGTTCAACCAAACCCATATTAATTCCTTGAATGGGAATTTGTTTAAGGAATTGAGGGGGTCTTACCGGGAGATGCGATGAACGAGCAGCTATTAAAGCTGAAGCAACTGTTTTCGCAGGTCGTGCCCTACTTTGGCACGAACCATGCGAAAGTGTATTGCAGCCTGTTTGACGGCGAAATAAAAACAGCCAAGCATCTCTCCCAGGAAACCGGCATAGCAAAAAACAAAGTTTACTATGTTTTAAACGACCTGGTTAAATATGGCTTGGTAAGAACAACCAATACGCACCCTATGAACTATTACTCTAAAAAGCCGCAGAAGGAGCTTGGGAAGCTGGTGAATCGAAGGATCGTCCTGTTGGAAAAACTGCCGGAAGAACTGGACAAAATAGTTGAAAACAGCACAGCAGAGGAAAAAGAATACCTAATCAAATTCTCGGAAAAACAAACCAAGCTGTTCGACAACAAAAATAAGGCCATAGTAAAAGAACCAGCGGAAGCAAAACAAATAATCAAACAACTAAACATCTACATTGAAAAGATTGAGCCCAAGAAAGAATACAACTTCGCCGTATACAGATGACTAACTAAATCTTTTTACCAGAGCAACAAATGGCGATACGACAACCACAATAATTGCCACCGTTAGAACTAATGATGCTTGCGGGCTAGAAGATAAGGTGTCTCTAAAAGCTTCCAAAACCGTTTTTAATATGCCTGTTTCAGAAACCCCATATAGACCAAGCAAACCAGTTACCAACAGAAAACCAATCTCTTTATGCCCCATATAATAGATACCTCATTTAGACCTTAAAGAGTTTTTGGTTCAAACTTAATAGAAACATTTATTAATACCTACAGCGTTATATAGTAGCGTATGCCTTATAGAAGCGGAGTAACAACGATTCAGTTGAGCCCTGCCACAAGGGAAAAGCTGAAAGAGCTGGGAAAAAAGGGCGAGACCTACGAGGAAATCATCTTAAGGCTCATGAAAGCCCGCAGGAAGAAGTGAAACGTCCTAAGATGATTGATTTTAAAATAGGTTTGGCAATAGAAATATATTATTGTATTACCATCAGTTTCTATGGCAATGATGAGGTTAACACCTTCTGACCGCCGCGCTAAAAGGCGAGCGTTGGCGAGGACGTCCGATTGCCGTTAGGCAATCGTACCCGCACCCGCCGGGCGTGACGGCAAATGATGATTTAACTCAACACTGAGCCAATCAATGCGAGCCTTTTTGCCTGGGCATATTGGATTCCTGTAAGCAAATCCGATTAATCCACAGCCAGGGTTTGACCAAACCAAGAGAACTTAATTTGTTTTCTTCTTCCCCTTTTGGTTGGGCATTAGCTTTACAATGCCTGTTTGGTAAAAAATCAAACCAACTAGGAATGCCGCTGCCCAAAACAACAGCTCTGCAATAGGCGGCAACAAGGTAACCAAAAACTGCCTTGTTGTTGGCCTTGCCTGGTCTGGCCTCAAATACAAGCCAGTTACATTAGCAAGACTCTGCTTGCAGTACTGTGTTTGAGTGAATCTGTCGATTGAAATGTCTTTCTCCTCTATGCATTCGGGGTATTTCTCCAGGGTATCCCAAGTGTCAAACATTTTCCCGGATGCAACAACAAACATCACAAGGGCTGCAACCAGAATAAATGCTCCAATCAGCTTTGGCAGGAATATCCTGTTTCTTCCAAAAAAATAATACGCTCTAACCATAACAAAAAACACCGCTTAAACAACTAACAGTATTATTATATTTAAATGTTAGGTTTATGTAAAAAGGCTGCCGAATATCTCTGGAATTGGGGGGAATTAATGGGATTAAGCTTAAAAGTATTCCTGCCTCCAGTGCGGAGGCAGTATAAATATTCTTTGGGAATTAATGGGATTAAGCTTAAAAGTATTCGGCACCCTGCAAATTCTAAGGGGGCCCGTGGTCTAGTGGTATGACGATGCCCTTACAAGGCATAGGCCGCCGGTTCGATTCCGGCCGGGCCCAAATGCCATTGAACGCAAGTGAAATAAGGCTTTTTCTAAAAGGTTTTTTTTCGGTTCAGGCCGGGCCCAAATGCCATTGAACGCAAGTGAAATAAGGCTTTTTCTAAAAGGTTTTTTTTCGGTTCAGGCCGGATCCAAGCCCCTGCTCTCAAATGCCCTTGCATTAAAAAAGAATTAAATAGCCCTTTGACCCTTACTTTTCTGAATGGAGTCAAAGAAGGGAAAATTTACAATAGAGATTCTAATGGAGGGGCCGGGCGGAGAGCTAATCTTCAAACCAATTAGGGCCAGCAGAGATGATTTAAGGGAATTGATTGAAGCAACAACAAACCCAGTGATAAAACACAATATTGAGACAAGAGCCAAAGAGAAAAGGGTAAGGGGCCTGAAAAAATGAATGCATGGAAAGTGCCCCTCATTACTGCAATGCTTTTGCTTTTCTGCAGCAATATCGCTGCGATAGAAAACCCTGTAACAGTGCAATCAGTTAAAGCAGAAATAGTGATAACTGGCAATGGGGAAATAACCGGAAACCTGGGCAGCAGGGAAGCAATATTCAAAGTGATTTCATTCAGTGAAACAGAAAACCAAAAGGTACTTTCATTGGATGAAAGGCTTGAAATAAACGGTAAAACCATTAGGGGGGAAAGGGGGCAGGACAAATATGGAAACAGCTATGCTGTTTTCAAAATAAACGAAACAGGCAGATTCACTTACAGGCAAGAAGCATTAATTGAAACAAACTACGCCCTGGCCAATTTGCAGGAATATGATTTGAGCAAAAAAATAGAGCAACACAATGAATACACTTTGCCAACAGAAAAGGTTGAATCAAACAGGGAAGCAATTAGGACAATTGCATTGAACAAGTTTGACTCAAACAGCTGGCTTCAAACAGTCAGGGACGTAACAGAATGGGCGCACAATTATTTGACATACGACCTCTCATACTACCCAGAGACATACAGTGCAATTGAAACAGTGGAAAACAGGAGAGGGACATGTGATGAGTTCGCAATACTGGCAGCATCAATGCTGAGAGTAAAAGAAATTCCCGTCAGATTTGTTTCAGGCATCACATACGGCCAACAACAGTGGGCAAACCACGCCTGGATTGAAGCATTCAACCCAGAGAGCGGTTGGGTGCCAATCGACTCAACATACGGGGAAGCGGGGATTGTTGACGGAACCCACTTCTATATGGGGGCTTTTCCTGACCCAACAGATGTTGCAGACGAAATATCTGTACCAGGCGGAGCAAATGCCACCATTGGAGATAAGCAGGTGAGTGTTTCAGTTCAGGAAACCGAACAGTTCTCCGGTATCTTGGGGATAGCAGCAGAAGATGTAAGCTTTAAAGCAAACCAATGGTTTGAGCTGAGTGTAATAGTTAGAAACAGGTCAAACAGCAGCCTCATTGTCCCGGTTTTTTTGGCTCCGGTTGAAGGAATGGTAATTCAAAAAGAACACAAAATCATCCTGCTGGAGCCATTGGAGGAAAAAGAGGTGAAATGGAACATCAGGGTAAATGCCCAACTGCAACCAGGGCAAATTATCAAGAGCACATACACTATAATTTCATTAAACAAAAAACTGAAAAGAAAGATGGAAATACTGCCGGGGCAGCAGACAAGGGGTGAAGCAGAAATTGTCTTGAACAGCATTCTGCCACTAGTGCAGGGAAAAAACCTTGTAATAGAAACTGAACTGCATAATCTGGGGCCAGAACCAGGCAAGGCCACAGTGCAAATGAGCAACGGGGCAACGGTTTCAGAGACTGTGACGGTTGAGGCATTTCAAACCAAAACAGTTACAATAACTGTAGAAAACTACTCCTTCCAACCCTATGCAGTTTCATTGCAGGGGCCAGGCTTGGATTACAGCACGGTTATAAGAGTACATGAGGGAAAGGCAATTGCAACAGCCAACAAAACAGGAAATTCACTTATAGAACAATTATCAGACATGTTCAAAGCAGGCAACCTCAACTCGCTGGAAACCACCCTGTTAATAGCAATACTTGTTGGCGTTGTGGTAATCGTATTTCTTTTAAAAGAATTGCTGACAAAATAATTGAATAAAGCGGGCTCAAAGGGCAGGCAGATGGCACCGGCCAGGCTGAAAGCCTGCGAAGACGTTAGGAAGCAAAGCTTTCTGACGCCACGCAAAACAAAGGGTTTTGCATGGTGGCATAAACCACATGGGGATTTTGCCGCGTAAAGCGACCGTAGGCTAGTGGTTAGGCTCCGACCTTGCCAGAGCCTTTTCTTTAGAAAAGAAAGGCCTCGGGAAAAGAAAGGCTGGAAAGAGGTCGAGACCCGGGTTCGAGTCCCGGCGGTCGCATAACGCAGGAAGCAATCTGTTGTATGCAGGCAATGCACAGCACGACCAAATGCAAAAACCTGGTCAAGGAAAAGTTAGCAACAGGCAGCCCTGCTTTTTCCAAACTAAAGCGTATTACCAACGCCCCAATATAAAGCATTGCCAAAAGCAACAGAATGTACAAGAGCGCTGCTACAAGGGCAAATATCAGAATTGCTGCCATGAATTGCTCTGGTTCAAAAAGCAAGGCAGCAAGGGTTGCAACATCCCCTGCAAGAGCAGATGCTATTGCCTCATGGAACAAAACATATGCAACCAAAGCCAATGACAGAAGGAAACTGAAGCTTGCTGTCCAGTACATCGCAGCATATTTCAGGGAATCTTTTTCCCTAAGCCAAGCAAAACTAAACTCCAATACCCTGCCATAATCCATGCCGAAGAAACTATGTAGAAGAGCTATTTAAATATATTGGAGAGGTTTTTCCAAATCAGCTGGTGAATCTCTTCCCTGCCCTTGATTTTGTTGCCTTTAGCGCAATCTATTCTGATGAAACCCATTTGCCTGCACAATTTTAGGTAGATTTGCCTAACATCCTCAAGGTAAGCGGTGTTCTTCTCATAAACGTCCTTTTCCCTTGTTCTTCCATCCATCAGTTTCTGGGAAAGGGCAATTGGGACATCGAGGAAAAAGGAGATTGTTGGCTTTGGCATGGGCTCCTCAACCCGCTTAATCCAGCTGAAAAACTGCTGCTGTTCCCTTGGCTTTACCCTTGCAGTTTGGTAAGCAATGTTGCTGGCGCTGTATCTGTCCAAAACCACAATCTTGCCATTTTCCAAACTGGATTCAATGGCAGGGGCAGCATCATACCTGTCCAAAGCGTAAAGAAGGGCCATCAGCTTTGGGTCTGCTTCCCCAAGCTTGCCGTGTAAGTAGCGTTTGATTTGTTTTCCAAAAAAAAAGTTGTAGCGTGGAAAGGAAACAAGCTCTGCCTTTTTCCCTTCTTTTTCCAAATGCCCTAGCAGCAATTTTGCCTGTGTGGCCTTTCCTGAAGCGTCCATGCCCTCCAAAACAATCAGCTTGCCCCGCATTCAAAAAAGCCTGTTGTACAAAGTTATTTAAATAATAATCAGCCTAAATGTTTTTTTGAAACGGCCGTGGTGTAGCGGTAGCACTAGAGCCTTCCAATGCTCTAAACAGGTTTTCGCAGCTTTTCTCTTAGGAGAGAAGCCCAGAAAACACATGGAGTTAGCTCTCAGCCTGGGTTCGAGTCCCAGCGGTCGCATTTCTTGATTTTCACAGTGTTGGCCATGACCTCAAAGAACAAAAGAAGCGCAATTGCCCTTGAAAGGATTTACAGGCTGTTTGAGTTAGCAGGGCAGGAATTTGGGGCAAAACCTGACAGGAGCAAAAGGTATGTGGAATTAGCAAGAAAGTTGAGCAGTAGGAACAAGGCACCTATCCCGGCAGAATTGAAGAAAAGGTTTTGCAAGAAATGCGGCTCTTTTTTGGTTAAGGGAAAGAATGCCGAGTGGAAGGAAGCCGGAGAATTGGTGCAGATAAAGTGCAGGGAATGCGGGTTTGCCTTTAAGAAAGGGCAAAAGTAGGCTTTTTAAAGCTTTTTAGGGCCAGATTTGATATAAGCTTCTAGTTTTAGGGGCTTGTTGTTCCGCCTGGCAGCCAGGCGTGACGGCTAAAGCAAATGTGCCGAAAGGCACTTTAAATGGAGGGAATGCAAACAAAACAAGCATATGTTGCAGGGCAGGGCTTTGCGACGCCAGGCAAACGAAGGTTTTGCATGCTGGTATCAGGCAGGCTGAAAGCCTGCGAAAATGGCTTAATTTGCAGCCGGGATTTGCCGGCTAATGCGAGCGAAGCGAGCACAGCCCATACGGAGCAAAGCGAAGTATGGGCTTAATTTGCAGCCGGGATTTGCCGGCTTTTGGGGTGAATTCAATTGGTAATTTTTGATGTGCCAACTGGCCAGTTGATTGCAGAGATAGCAATGGACTTAAAAAAGCAGGGAATAGAAAGGCCGAAGTGGAGCCTGTTTGTTAAAACAGGCGTAAACAGGGAGAGGGTGCCAGAAAACAGGGACTGGTTTTATTTAAGGCTTGCAAGTGTCCTGTACAGAGTGTACAAGGATGGCCCAGTTGGCACAGAATCCCTGAGAACATACTATGGTGGAAAGAAAAACAAAGGCACGAAAAAACACCACTTCTACAAAGCAAGTGGAAAGGTTGTAAGAACTTGCTTGCAATTGCTTGAAAAGCAGGGCTTTATTAAAAAGGAAAAGAAAGGCAGGGTTGTTACTGGAAAGGGCCACAGCTATTTGAACAAAAAGGCAAAGCAAATCGCTGTTATTGGGAAACATCAGCCGGAGAAAAGAGCGGCAAAGGGGCAAAAAAGCGAAGAGGAAAAGGCTGTTGCAGCAGAATTAAAGAAAAAGGAGCAGGAACACAGGGAAAAAGAGAGGGCAAGGGAAGAGGAAAAGAAAGCAGCTGAAAAGAAAAAGGAAAAGAAAGGGGAGAAGGAGGAAAATGGGCGAAGAGCAGGCCAAGGACCAGCAGCTAGCTGAATTGAAAAAGCGGATGCTGGAAAGGCAAAAGGCAGCAGAGGCAGAAGCGCAGTTGAACAAGGTAGTGGGCAGCCTTCTAAGCGCTGAAGCCAGGACTAGGTTAAACAACGTTAAGCTTGTCAATAAGGAGCTGTACTTGAAAGCAGTTCAGGCAATAGTTTATTTGTACAACAGCGGCAGGGCGGATGGCAAAATGAGTGAAGGGCAGCTGAAGAACCTGCTTGGGCAGTTGAGGAACAAAAGGCAGATAACCATTAGAAGAAAGTGAGGGCCATGGCAAAGAATAAGGATGAAGATTTTAAGGGCTTTCTGATAAGCAGCAGGAAGAAAATTGGGCCAGGGCTTACCAATGCACCAGTGTGGGTTCTGCAAAAAGCAGGAAAAAGGATTTGGAATCCAAAATCAAAGAGAAGCTGGAAAGAGGCCTCTTTGGGAAAGGAGTTCAGGAGAAGGAGACATAAGGAAAAGAACAGCAGGAGAAGGAAAAAAGAGTAGGTTTAGTGATTCTGGATGGCCAAGAAGAAAAAGGGAAGAAGCAGGGCAGAGGAAAAGAAATATATTGTTGGGCTGCAGCCTGTTTACCTGTTTCCAAGGAAAAAAAGGGCAAGGAAAGCCATTACGCTTATTAAGCGGTTTGTCTTCAAGCACACAAGGATTGGGGAAGAGGATGTTCTAATCAGCAATAAGCTGAATGAAGCGATTTGGCAGTATGGCAGAGAGCACATACCAAGAAAACTTGCCATAAAGGTTATAGAGGCAGAGGGAAAAGCGAACGT
>JAFCFG010000029.1 GCA_017608725.1 Candidatus Iainarchaeum sp. | reverse complement strand
TGGCGTGGCTTGAAGAATGCTGTTCTGAAGGAGGCAGAAAACTTTGAGTTCTCCTACAGTGGCCTTTTTGACAACACAATTGTAATAGAATTGAGGAGGGGAACGAATTTAAGTGAAAGCGAGATTAGGGCAGCATTGCGACATGCCTTTGAAGAAGACATGATGAAAATGATTAATGTAAATAGAGTAGGGGTCTACGACAGAGTAAAAGACAGGGTAGTGCTTTATTCAAGGGGGGGCTGGATTTGGAATCTTTGAAGATTACTGGCCGTGCTTTCCCCTCAATGGAACAAAAACAAAACTGCCCTGCCTTGTTTTTTCAATGCCTTTTCCCTTTTCCTTCTCAATCAAAATTAGGTCTTGGGCATACTTTCCGCCAACTGGGGCAACCAGCTTGCCCTGCTCCTTCAACTGCTTGATTAAAGGCAATGGGGCTTCATTGCATGCAGCGCTGATAATAATTCTGTCAAAGGGTGCTTTCTCCTTCCAGCCAAGGCCGCCGTCACAGCAGTTCATGTGGACATTTTTGTAGCCGAGCTGTACAAGTGTTTTGATCGCCCTCTGGCAGAGTTCGTGAATCATCTCTACTGCAAAAACATTTCCCTGGTCTCCAACCAACTCGCTCAGCAAGGCAGCAACATAGCCTGAACCAGCTCCAACCTCCAAAACATTGTTTCCCCTTTGAACAGCAAGCATTTCAAGCATTACTGCAATAGTGCTTGGTTGCGATATGGTTTGGCCTGAACCAATTGGAAAGGCGTGGTCAACGTACGCTTGGTCCAAAATCTCTGGTAGAAAGAATTTTTCCCTGGGAACAGTGAGAAAGGCTTCTTGGACATTTTTGCTTCTAAGGGTGCCTCTGGCAACCATATCTTCAACAAGCTCTTTCCTTTTTGCAGCGAAATCTATTTTGCCCAATCCAAATTGCCCCTTTTCTTAAAGAAAATTGATTCTAACCCATTTCCTCCAAAAGAAAATTCTTAATCCAGCTGCTCTCTTTCCTTAATCAACAGTACGAGGTCCTTGAATTTGCCCAGAGAACTGAGCTCTTCCTCTGCAACAACCGGAACCTGTTCTACCCTCTTGTACTTTGTTTCACTTGCAATTATAACCGGCTTGCCCTTTAAAACGCCCTTTGTCTTGCCCAACTCAATTGCCCTTTTTCTGATCTCAATTTTTTTCTCGCCCTTTCCAATCAACAGGTTTTCATCAGGCTTGCTGTAGGCCTTGAATGGTGCGTGTTCAAACAGGGCTATTTTCACTCCCAAATCATGCACCTTTCCCAATGCCTTGTCGTCAATTTCCTCGCTGTAAAGCTCCTTTATCTCTTTCTCGCTCGGCTTCTGTGCTACAAACAGGTCAATTCTCTTGATTAGGTTAGCGGAGAGGGCACCCTCAAGCTTCTCAGCTACTGAAAGGGAAGCTGCTGCTCCCTTCTCATACCTGTGGATTGATTCAACAGAACTGTCAACCTTTGTAGCAAGCTGCTGCAAAGTCAAACCCAGCTGCTTCCTTTTCTTCCTCAGTTTTTCTTTGTCTAACTTAACAATGTTCCTGCCCTTAAAATACCTCACTGCTGGAAAGCGCTCGCTCAAAAGCCCTTTGAAGGAAGCAAGATTCAAAGCAGTCAAGCCATATCTCTCGTATAAAACGCCTTTTTTCAGGGAGAAGGCCTTGCTCTTCTCCCCAATAATCAAAACAGTTGCATTGAACAATGTAGCAATTTTCCTCAATTCAGCTGCGTGCTCTTCCCTCAAAGCATCAATGTTACTGAAGACCTTTACGACTAGGACGAGGCCATGTCTTTTTGCCACAAGGTCAAAGCAGGCATTGCTGTGAAGAAAGCTTTCAACAGAAAAGCCCCTTTCCTGCAGCAAGGCAATTGCCCTCAAAAGAGTTGCTTCTCTCATTTCAGACCACTGGAAAACATTTAAATTAATGGGAAAAACTCTTTTTTAATGGTATTTCATGGCCTTTCTGGGAAGAAAGGGGGCAACCTTCTTCTGTTTCAGACCACTCCCAAAAGAAACCCAATCAATGCAATCAGCATTGCTATCTTGGAGATGAATTGGGCTTTCTTGAATTTTTTCTCCACTGTTTTTGCAAGGCTTAGAATGAAAAGCCAGTTTGCAATTGAAACAACAGCCAGGAAAGCCGGCTTTGCAAAGAAGCCAAGAAAAGCAGGTAAGTAAACCAGTGCAATTGCAAGCAAGTAGTAGAGCAAAACAATCAAAATAACCTTTTTCTCACTCAAAAGCATTGGCAGGCTTTTCTTGTAGCCAGTGTCAGCCTTAACATCCTCCAGGTCCTTTATCAGTTCTCTGGCGAGGTTTGCAAACAATGCTGCAAAGGCAAAGAATAGAACAATTGCATAGCTGTTGATTAGCGAGGCACCAAAGACTAGGGTGAAAGCAGTTCCAGAGGCAACAACCCAGTTGCCGATATACTTCGCTTGGGGGAGAAACCTAGAGTAAAGAATTAACAGAACAGTGAAGGCAAACGCAATCAGAAAACTGGTTTTGGAAAGGAAAAGAAATGCAAGAACATTTCCAACAAAGAATAGGGCAACAGCGTACAATATCGCGGATTCTGCGCCAATTTTTCCACTGGGTAGGGGCTTTTCAGGATGGAGCTTCCTGTCAACAAACCTGTCAAAGTAATCATTTAACACCATTCCGCCAGCGCAAACAAGAAATGCAACAAGCATTGCAATATTTAACTCTGGCTGCAAGTGTATAAATCCGTGGCCTATGCTGTAGCCAATGAATGTGCCAAATGCAGCCATCACGCAGTTCAATGGCCTAATCATGGAAATAAAGTGCTTTACTGGCATTCACATAATGGTTTGTTAAAAAGGGTTATAAAATTATTATTTCACAAATAATTAGGTTGGATGTGGTAAGGAAAAATTAGGTTGGATGTGGTAAGGAAAAATTAGGTTGGATGTGGTAAGGAAAAAACAGGGAAGAACTGCATTCAGATAGCAGAAGAGAAAAGAAAAAGGGTTAAAAGGTTGTTTGGCAAATGGATTATTGAAGCAGGGTGGTTTTAATTGATTGATTCCGGCAAAGTTCTTGAAAAACTGAGGGAGAAGAAGCCCCTGGTGCACCATATAACGAATTGGGTTACTATCTACGATTGCGCAAACATTGTGAGGGCAATTGGCGCGCTGCCAGTAATGGCTCACGCAATTGAGGAAAGCAGCGAAATGCAGGGAATGGCAAACGCCCTTGTTCTAAACATTGGAACCTTAACACCGGAATTGGTTGACAGCATGGTTGCTGCTGCAAAGAAGGCAAATGAATCACAGCACCCTGTTGTGCTGGATGCAGTTGGGGTTGGAGCAACCTCATTGAGAACAGAGAAAGCAATTGAAATCCTTGATTCCGCCAGAATAGACATAGTGAAGGGAAACCAGAGCGAGATAGCAAAGCTGTCTGGAGCGGATGTTTTTACTAGGGGCGTTGAGGCTGTTAAAGTAGAGGAAAACGTTGCAAAGCTTGCAAAAAAGCTTGCAAGGGAGAGAACCAATACGGTTGTTGTTACAGGAAAGGAGGATGTTGTTGCATCTTTTACCGGAAAAAACTACTTGGTTAAGAACGGGCATCCCCTAATGGGGGAATTTGTTGGCAGCGGCTGCTTGGCAGCTTCCTTGCTTGGGTGCTTTGCTGCTGTTGAGGTGGACCATGCAAAGGCAAGTGCAGCTGCGTTGAGCTGCTTTGGGATTGCAGCAGAGCTTGCAGCCCAGAAAGCCAATACGCCAGCTGCATTTAAACAGCAGTTGTTTGATGGGATTTACAATTTGAAGCCGGCTGATGTTAAGAAGATGGAGAAGGTTGAAGAATTAAAGTAAGCCTTTCCTTTCCAAGGAAAGGCAGCTTTGCAAACCAATGGGCTGTTGGAAAAACCAGGGTTTTTTCCAGGGTTGCGGGGTTTTGCAAAGCATTGGCTTTGCAGGATGGAGAAGAGGGAATAAAAAAGGGGTTTTTAATGCGTGAGCTAAAGGGCCTTTACTTTATCACAGACAGCAAGCTCTCAAGGCAGGGTATTCTGGCTGATGTAAAGCAGGTGATTGAAGCCGGCTGCAGAATAGTGCAGTACAGGGAGAAGGAAAAAACCAGTGCTGAAAAAGAAAGGGAGGCAAGGGAAATTGCGGCATTGTGCAGGGAGAGGGGCGTGATGTTTATAATAAACAACGACGTTGGGATAGGGCTTGCAGTAGATGCTGCCGGGGTGCATCTTGGCCAGGATGACATGCCAATTGCAGAGGCAAGGACGCTGCTTGGAGGCAAAAAAGTAATTGGGATAACTGTTCACGATGTTGAAGAAGCAGTGCAGGGCGAAAAACAGGGAGCGGACTATGTTAGCGTTTCCCCAATATTTCACACTGACACAAAAAAGGATGCCGGAAAGCCGGCTGGAATTCAGTTGATTAAGGACATCAAAAAAAGGGTGAAACTGCCTGTTGTTGCAATTGGAGGAATAAATGAGGAAAATGCAATGCAGGTTGTTAAAGCAGGCGCTGACTCAATTGCAGTAATCTCTGCAATAGTCTGCAGCAGCAATGTAAGGAAAGCAGCTGAGAGAATAATTGAAAAAATTGAGTGCACAGAATGACTACACAACTGCAGTATGCAAGGGATGGGAAAATTACCAAGGAAATGAGAGCGGCAGCAAGCGCTGAGCCTGTTAGCGTTGCTCAGCTGCGCAGGTTGATTGCTTCTGGAAGGGCTGTTCTTCCAGCAAATGCAAAACACAAGAAGCTGAAGGCAATTGCAATTGGCCAAGGCCTTAGAACAAAAGTGAATGCAAATTTGGGAACTTCTCCATTGCATGCGGGCTTGAAAGAGGAATTGGAAAAAATGGAGGTTGCAGTAAAGTACGGTGCTGACACTGTAATGGATTTGAGCACTGGCGGCAATATTGACAGAATAAGGAAGGAGATTTTAAGAAAAGCAAGCGTTCCAATTGGCACTGTTCCCATATACCAAGCATTTGTTGGAAAGGATTTAGTAGAAGTGACTGAGGATGACATGTTCAATACAATTGAAAAGCACTGCAATAGCGGAGTTGACTTCATTACGCTGCATTCCGGGGTTACAAAAAAGGCCCTTCCTTTAGTAAAGAAACGTTTGGCAGGAGTAGTAAGCAGAGGCGGCTCTCTTCTCCTGAAATGGATTGTGTGCAACAAAAAAGAAAACCCGTTGTACAAGAACTTTGATTATGTTTTGGAAATCGCAAAGCAAAATGATGTTACGCTTAGCTTGGGTGATGGCCTAAGGCCAGGCTGCATTAGGGATGCAACTGACAGAGCACAGCTGCAGGAGCTTAGGTTGCTTGCCAAGCTCGCAAAAAGAGCGAAGAATAAAGGGGTGCAGGTAATGATTGAGGGACCAGGGCACATCCCATTGAATGAAATCGAAAAGAATGTAAGGATGCAGAAGCGCTTGTCCTGCAATGCCCCTTTCTATGTGCTTGGCCCAATTGTTACAGATGTTGCATCAGGGTACGACCACATTAGTGGTGCGATTGGCGGAGCGCTTGCTGCATACCACGGAGTGGATTTCCTCTGCTATGTTACGCCAAGCGAGCATTTAAGCTTGCCTTCAGCAGAGGATGTGAAGGAGGGGGTGGTTGCTGCAAGGATTGCGGGGCATGCAGCAGACGTTGCAAAAGGCCTAAAGGGAGCAAGGCAGTGGGATGACAGGGTCTCGTTGTACAGAAAAAACCTTGACTGGAAAAGTGTTTTTCAGCTGGTAATTGACAAGGAGAAAGCAGCTGCCTATAGGAAGAGGTCAAAGGTTAGGGGAAAAGAGTGCACTATGTGCGGGAAGTACTGTGCCCTCAAGGACTTGTGAGGTATGCAGAATGAAAATCAAGAGCATTGGTGGAGAACAGGGCCTCATTCAAATGATTAAGAGAAAGCCAAGAAACAGAAATGTTCTGGTTGGAATTGGAGATGATGCAGCTGTTGTAAGGCCTCCTGGGAAAAAACTTGTTTTGACAACTGACTTGCTTGTGGAGGATGACCATTTCTCCCTTAAGTGGAGTAGCCCGAAGCAAATTGGTATGAAGGCAATGGAAGTAAATGTAAGCGATGTAGCTGCAATGAATTCAAAGCCGCTTTATGCTTTGGTTAGTGTTTGCTTGAAGAGAGAAAGCACTGTTGAATTTGTTGGGGAAATGTACAGGGGAATTTACTCTGTTGCAAAAAAATACGGAATTGGTGTTATTGGCGGGGATTTTACCCACGGGGAAAAGGTTGTTGTAAATGTTGCAATGGTTGGGCAAGCAGCCGGCAAGCTCTGTTTGAGGGGCAATGCAAAAGCTGGGGATTTGATTTTTGTTTCTGGCAAAATCGGGCACAGCGCTGCAGGCCTTGAATTGCTTTTGAAGAAGAAAAAGGGGTTTTTGGCTGTGAAGAAAAAGCACCTTGAACCAAAAGCCCAGTTGAAGAAGGCTTTGAGAATTGGAAAGATTGCCAACGCAATGGAGGATGTAAGCGATGGCCTTGCTTCAGAGGTCAGAAACATTTGCAGGGAAAGCGGGAAAGGAGGGGAAATCTTCCTTGAAAAAATTCCAATTTCTGGTGAAGTGAAAAGGGCTGCAAAAGCTGTTGGGAAGAATGCGGTTGATTTTGCCCTTTTTGGCGGGGAAGACTTTGAGCTTGTTTTTACGGTAAGCGAAAAGAACAGGAAAAAGGCTGAGAAATTGGGTAAGATGGTGGGAAGAATTACTAAGGGAAGGAAAATTTATTTGGTTGAAAACGGAGAGAAGAAGCTGCTGCAAAAAGCAGGTTTTGACCACTTTGCTTAGAAAACCCTGTTTGGCTTTTCCCTGAATTAACGCTTTGCGTGAAAATCAGCTGATTTTATGATTTCTTGGTTTTGTGCTTTAGCCTTAGCCTTTTGCTGCCGCACTTTCTGCACAGCCTTGGCTTTGTCCCAGAACCACTTCTGTTCTTTGCATTGCACCTCATGCAAACCCAGATGTTTTTGAAAAGCCTTGCGTCTGCTTCCTCAAACCGGGCCATTTGAAATCACTTAGAAATATTTTGAATTGCAATAGCTTTTTAAAATAAGGCATTCAGTCAAGGTTTTTTATTAGGGCTTGAATTATTTCATTGATTTTTTCTTCTTTGAGCTTTCCAATCTTTTTCAAAGCAACATCTTCATTCATTGTTGCTATTACATCTGTCCTGGCATAGCTTTCCCTGTCAAGCTTGCCTTGAGATAAATGCTTTTGAATTGGGGTACATTGTATTGTCTTTTTTGTTGTTATTGGGCAGAACCAGCAGTCAAACCTTTTATTGTGTCTATTGTTTGAAACAACTAATGCAGGCCTAATCTTGTAGTCTATTTGATTTGAAAACGGAAATCTTACAAGAATTATATCACCTTGTTCCAAAAAGAATAACCTCTTTACAAATAGTTTTGCCAATAATCATCGTCTTCGTCTTTCCAGGCCTTAGCAAGTGCTTTTTCTGACCATTGCCCAAAACGTTCTTTAGTCATCTTTTCACGGAACATCTCTCTAATCAACTCGCTCCTGCTTTTGTATAGTCCTTTCTTGACCTGGCTGTCAGCCCATTTTTCCATCTGCCGGGTTACATCTGCACTAATAGTAGTCATAAAGAAATATATAGCCGGCTATATATTTAAATGTTTCTTTTACAGGGTGTTGAATACTTTTAAGCTTAATCCCATTAATTCCCTCCAATTCCAGAGACATTAGGCAGCCTTTTTTAGCTTAAAAAAAAGTTATTTAAATAAGTTACTCTCTAGATATCTTTGAAACTACAATGAATTTTGCCCCGGTAGTGTAGTCCGGTCAAAAAACAAAAGATCAATTCTTTGTTTTGCTGTTAGCACACAAGCCTTTCAAAACCTTTTCTTTTGAAAAGAAAGGGTTTGCGAAAAGAAAGGCAATTTTCCCGAAGGGGAAATTGCTGAAGAGAGCTTGTAGCCCGGGTTCAAATCCCGGCTGGGGCACTAGTCCATCAAGCTAAGCGCAGATGGACTCCAGTCAATTTTGTTCTTTTTCACAAGCCTTTTGCGCGAAGCGGAAAAGGCTTTTTAATCCCGGCTGGGACACTCTCTGTTTCTTAAAGCAATAAGTTTAAATATGTGTGCTCACATATCATAAATAGGTGATTTTATTGGCTAATATTACTCTGGCGGTTCCAGACGCATTGTATAAGAAAATGAGAACTCATCCAGAGTTTAAGTGGAGTGAAGTGGCAAGGCAGGCCATTGAGCAGAAAATAGAGGATGTTGAATTACTGGATGACCTTAAAGCAATAGCGGCGGCTGAAAAAGAGTATAAAGAAGGCAAGACCACATCCCACAAGCAAGTTCTCAAAGAACTGGGGCTTTGAAGATGGCCTATGCGATAGAATACTCTTCAAAAGCTTTCAGACAATTGAAGAAACTGGACAAACCAACTCAAAGGCAAGTTGTTAAAGCAATTGAAAAAATCTCAGCAAATCCGCTGTTTGCAAAACCTCTTTCAAACGTATTCAAAAACTTTAGAAGTGAACACTCTGGCAAATATAGAATAGTTTTTTCAATAAAGAGCAGCACGATTCTTATTGCAAAAATTGAACACCGGAAGAAAGCCTATAGGAGGTAAGATGCTGTGAGAAAAGAGCAGGTTCAGTTTTTCAAAACCTCCAACAACCAACCCCCTACTACACACCTTAACGGTGAGAATCCCGCCTGGGGCAAGGAAAATTTTGGTTAGGTTTCCCCTTA
>JAFCFG010000028.1 GCA_017608725.1 Candidatus Iainarchaeum sp. | reverse complement strand
GTGAAACCATTACTTTTTGCAGGAAAGAGCCTTTCCAGAACAAGCTAAACAAGATGTTGGTATCAACCACAAGCCTCATTAAATCAGCCCTTTCTTTTTGAGTTTTTCAAAGCGGCCTTTTCTTCCTGCTCTCTGCAACTTGACAGCCCAATCGCTTATTTCTTTCTCTTCTTTAAGCCATTTTTCGACATTGTCAAGTTCTTGTGTCTTCTCAAGAATGCATTTTCTTACAAAGCCTGACCAGTTTATTTCGCCATGCTTCTCCATTTTCTGCTTTACCTCTTCTGGAACAGATAGGGTAATGCTTACCATAAAAACACCTCCAAAGTTAAAAAACTTAATAAACATATTAAACATATATATGTTAATTTATTTAAATTTATTAGATGAGCTGTTTTTAGAACCTAAAATAAAGCTTTCTAATAAAACTATTTTCTTATGGAGTTGCTTGTTCTATACAAAAAATTGCGCGCCCGCCTTGGCCCCCAATTCTGGTGGCCGGTAACAGAGAAAGGGCAGACAAGGCCAACTTACAGGAAAAGGAAGCGCTTAACAGAGAACCAGCGCTTTGAAATCTGCGCTGGGGCAATCCTCACACAGAACACTGACTGGAAAAACGTAATGAAAGCACTAGAAAACCTGAGCAAAGCGGGAATGCTTTCCTGTGAAAAAATCGCAAACTCCCCCCAGCAGAGAATTGCTTCACTGGTAAGGCCAAGCGGCTACTTCAACCAGAAAGCGAAAAAGCTGATTTTCTTTTCCAAGTACTTGAAAGAGAACTACAATTGCAGCACAACCAAATTATTCAAAAAACAAATTTCCAAATTAAGAGAAGAGCTCCTCTCCCTGCACGGAATCGGCAATGAAACAGCAGACGACATAATCCTCTACGCAGCGGAAAAGCCAACTTTTGTAGTGGATGCTTATACAACGAGGTTTGTTAAGCGGTTTTTTTCTCCCCCAAAAGTGAATTATGTAGAAGTCAAGGCTTTTTTTGAATCCCAGCTGCCCAGAGATGCGCAGCTTTTCAATGAATTCCATGCCCTGCTTGTTGAGTTTGGAAAGCGCTTCTGCGGGAAAAAGCCGAATTGCAGGCAGTGTTTTCTAAAAGCAGAGTGCTCTCTTGCCAATAATTAGCTTTTTAACCGTTTTTTTCCAATTCTTCTTATCTTGGTGGTTTAATGAAGAGAACCCATACTTGCGGTCAGCTTACTGAAAAGCAAAAAGGAAAAAAAGTTACTCTACAGGGCTGGGTTGCCAAGAGAAGGGACCATGGAAAGTTAATTTTCATTGACCTGAGGGACAGATATGGGGTAACGCAAGTTGTGTTCAACCCAAAGGACAGCAGGGAAGCGCACAAAGAAGCATCCAAATTGGGCAAGGAATTTGTTGTTCAGGTAGAAGGCAGGGTTGCAAAAAGGCCAAAGGGAACAGAGAACAAAGCGATTAAGACCGGCAAAGTTGAGGTGAATGCAACAAAGCTTGAAATTCTGAATCCAGCTGAAACGCCCCTGCCAATTGAGATTGATAAACACCTGCTTGCAGGGGAAGACCAAAGGCTGAAATACAGGTTCCTGGATTTGAGAAGGCCAGAACTTCAAAGAAACCTTGTCCTCAGGCACAAAGCAGTTAAAGCATTTAGGGATTTCTTTGATAAGGAAGGCTTTCTGGAGATTGAAACACCTTTCCTTGCAAAGAGCACTCCGGAGGGGGCAAGAGATTTTCTGGTTCCAAGCAGGTCCCATCCGGGAAAATTCTATGCTTTGCCCCAAAGCCCGCAGCTATTCAAGCAGATTCTCATGGTTAGCGGCTTTGACAGGTATTTCCAGATTGTAAGGTGCTTCAGGGATGAAGACTTAAGGGCTGACAGGCAGCTGGAGTTTACACAAGTTGATGTTGAAATGTCCTTTGTTGACATGGACGATGTTCTGGATGTAATGGAGCGTTCAATGCAGTTTGTTTTCAAGCAGACATTGGGTGTAGAGGTCAAAGCACCATTTCCCAGGTTTTCATTTGAAGAGGCAATGAACATTTATGGTTCAGACAAGCCTGATAACAGGTTTGGATTGCATTTAATTGACGTGACAAAGGAGCTGCAGGGGACTAGTTTTGAGATATTCAATAAAGTAATTGAGAACAAGGGCGTAATAAAAGCCCTAAGGGTTGAGAAAGGCCGCAAAACCCTTACAAAGAGGGATGTTGACAAACTTACCGAGATTGCCAAGCTGTACAAGGCAAAGGGCCTAATGAGCATCTGGGTCAAGGGCAAAAGCATACCTTGCTTGCCAAAGTCAAGGCAAAGGGCGACGACCTTATTTTGCTTGTAGCAGACAGCTGGCTTACAGCCTGCAATGCCTTGGGCTATGTAAGGCTTGCTTTGGGGCAAAAGCTTAACCTGATTGACAAGAAACGCTTCAGCTTCCTCTGGGTTTTGGACTTTCCACTGCTGGAGTGGGATGATGAGGAGCAGCGCTTTCAGGCAATGCACCACCCCTTTACATCCCCCAGGGATGAAGACCTGCCTCTTTTGGAAAGTGCACCAGAGAAAGCAAAGGCAAAGGCCTATGACATGGTCTTGAATGGTTCGGAGATTGGTGGCGGAAGCATTAGGATTCATAAAAGGGAAGTGCAGGAGAAGATGTTCAGGGCCTTGGGGATTGGCAGGGAGGAAGCTGAAACCAAGTTTGGTTTTCTGCTTAGCGCATTCCGGTTTGGTGCTCCACCCCATGGCGGCATTGCCCTGGGCCTTGACAGGATAATTGCATTAATGGCTGGCTGCGAAAGCATTAGAGAAGTTATTGCCTTCCCAAAGAATAAGGCGGCCGTTTCTTTAATGGACAATGCCCCTAGTGAAGTAAGTGAAAGGCAGCTTAAAGAGCTTTCCCTGAAGCTTGATATCGAGAAGCCTTTGCAGTAAATGGCTATATTGCCTTTTCTGTCCAAATTCCAGACAAAAAAACTGCAAGCGAAAGCAATACCTCGATTATAATTGCTATTGCCAACGCATACCAAATCCCAACCAAGCCAAATGTTGCCGGCAATACTGCTGCGAGAGCAATTGCAACAGCCCAGTAAACCAAATTGGTTGCAAGTGAAAGCATTGTCTTTCCTGCCCCCTGAAACCCTGAGATAATCATATAGTAAATTGAAAATAACAGAAAGGTCCAAGCAATTATTGAAAGATACTCTATGCCTATTTCAATTATTTCGCTGCTTTGGGTAAAAGGAATGAAGAAATATTTTGGAAACAGCAGCATAAAGAAGACTATTGGCGCTGTAATTGCAAACGATATTTTTGCGCTGAACCAGACAACGCTTTTTGCTCTCTCTACGTTTCCTGCACCAATGTTTTGTCCAACAAAGGTAATTGTTGCAGTTGCAATTCCTATCATTGGCAGAACAACCATTGAGTTAAGCCTCATTCCAATGCCGTATGCCGCAATTGCAAATGTGCCAAAAGCGCTGACAAAGCTTGTTATGAACATAAAGCCAGCAGCGGTAATAGACTGGCTAATTGAAGAGGGCAAGCCAATTGCAATTATCTTTTTTAATATTCCTGCATTAAACTTGAAGGCCGTCGGCTTTAGCTTTAGCCTTCCTTTGCCACTTAATAAATGGTAAATGTTCAGAAAAGCAGCAACACTTCGTGAGAGAACGGTTGCAATTGCTGCCCCCACGATTCCAAAAGCAGGAATGAAGGCAAAGCCGAATATCAGCAGGGGGTCAAGGGCAATGTTCAGCATGACTGAGTAAAAAAGGTTTTTCATTGGTGTTTTGCTGTCGCCCTCTCCCTGAATCAAAGACTGTGAAACAAAGCCAAGGAAAAGGAAAACAAATCCAACAAAGATTAGGTTTGAGTAAGCAATTGTTAGTTCAAGCACTTTCCCTGATGCTCCCATAAAAACAAACAAGTGCTTTGAAAAAACTATGCCAAGAATTGCAATTGCAATTCCAGCTGCCAGGGAAAGCAGTAAGCTGTGCTCTGCAAAATTGCTTGCCCTGTTCTCATCGTTTTGGCCAAGCGCCTGCGATACCAAAGCGTTTGACCCAACCGCAAAGCCAGATGCAACTGCAATGAAAACAAAAACCACCGGAAATGTGATTGAGATTGCCGCAAGGTTTTCTGGGCCAAGCATTCCAATGAAAACAGTGTCAACTATGTTATAGGCTGTCTGCAGCAGCATGCTGAAAACAATTGGCCCTGCAAGCAGCAGAAGCTTTCTTCCAATCCGGCCCGTGGTAAAATCTTTTTGCATTCTACTAATGAAACCCAAAAAAAGGTTAAAAAAGGTCTTTTTTACAACTATTCATTTTAATTAATTTTATTCCCTTATTTTATGTTTCAGAATGCCGGAGAAGAACAAAAAAGTGGACAAAGAGTTGCTTTTGAGGGTCGCAGCCAACGCCAGGCTTAACCTAACGGGGGCAGAAGCAGAGGAGTTCCTGCCCCAACTGCAGGAAACGCTTGAAGCATTCAGCAAGCTGGATGAATTGGATGCAGCGAAAGAGCAGCCGAGCTTTCAGCCAATCAAATTAACCAACGTGATGAGGCAAGACAATGTTGAAAAATGCCTAAGCCAAGAGCAGGCCTTGCGTAACACAAAGCACAGGAAAAATGGCTATTTTTTGGGGCCAAGGGTTGTGTGAAGATGAAGGAAATGCAGAAAAAAATTGAAGAATTCGTCAAGAAACACGGTTTGGGTACTACTGCTGAGATAAGGGCGCTTGACCTTGCATCAGAGCTTGGGGAACTGGCCAAGGAAATAATCAAATCAACAGATTATGGGAGGAGGAAAGCAACAGTTGGAAGGGAAATTGAGCAAGAACTGGGAGACGTGTTATTTTCAACAGTCTGCCTTGCAAACAAATACAGTGTTGATTTAGAGAAAGCCCTGAACAGCGCAATTAAGAAATACGAAGAGCGGTTGCAAAAAGGCGGGGCAGGAAGCGAATTCAAGAAGTGATTTTTATGGGGGAAGGCCTTTCAATAAAGCAATTCGTTACAGAGGTAAAAAAGGGAAACATTTCTGTTTTGGAGCACACTGAAAAGATTCTCTCAGAGGCAGAGCAATCAAATTCACAGTACCATTACTTTAATTTAATTGCCAGAGAAGCTGCCTTGAAGCAAGCGGGGGAAGTGGAAGCATCAATTAAAACAGGCAGAAACAAGGGAATGCTTCCTGGCGTGCCCCTCTCTGTCAAGGACTGCATCTGCGTTCAAGGCATTGAATCAAGGGCCGGTTCAAAAATCCTTTCCGGTTATGAGCCATTGTTTGATGCAACAGTGATTGAAAGGGCAAGGGCAGAGGGGGCAATAATAATTGGAAAAACCTCACAAGACGAGTTCGGCTTTGGCACTTTTAACACAAACGTTGGCATTGGCTTTGAAATTCCAAAGAACCCGCATGATATTAAAAGATGCTGCGGTGGCTCAAGTGGAGGCTCAGCTGGCTTCACTGCCTTAACAAAGTTAACGCATGCAAGCATTGGTGAATCAACAGGAGGCAGCATTGCCTGCCCTGCCTCATTTTGTGGTGTTGTTGGCTTAACGCCAACATATGGCAGGGTTTCCAGATATGGCCTGATTGATTATGCCAATTCATTGGACAAGATTGGCAGCATGGGAAAAACAGTGGAGGACGCTGCCCTGTTGCTTGAGGTTATTGCAGGCTATGACTCCAATGACAGCACATCCTTAAAGCAGGAAAAGGATGACTTCTCAAAGATTGAGCCAAGCAAGTTGAAAATCGGAATTGTAAAGGAATTGTTTGAAAACTGCGATGCTCCGGTAAAAAAAGAGTGCATGAATGCAATTAAAAAATTGGGTGCAAAAACACAGGAGATTTCCCTGCCCCTGAATGCAAAGTACGGCATAGCAGCTTACTATATCATTTCAACTTCGGAGGCAAGCACAAACCTCGCAAGATACTGCGGAATGAGATACGGCCTGCATGAAAAGCTTGAAGGCAATTTTAATGAATACTTTTCAAAAGTCAGGAGCAACGGCTTTAATAAAGAAGCCAAGAGAAGAATCCTGCTTGGAACATTTGCAAGAATGGCCGGCTTCAGGGATGCCTACTACCTAAGGGCAATGAAGGCCAGAACTCGCTTAATCAGGGAATTCAAAGAGGCCTTTTCAAAGGTGGATGTCCTTGCAAACCCAACAATGCCAATTGTTGCCCCAACCTTTGAGGCAATTGAAAAACTCACACCCCTGCAGCAGTATGCAATGGATTTATGTACAGTGCCAGCAAACCTTGCAGGAATGCCGCACATCAGTGTCCCAGTTGCTATGCAGGGCAAAGCCCCAGTTGGCTTAATGCTTACAGCAGACCACTTGCAGGAAAAGAAAATGATTCAGGCTGCACTAGCAGTGGAGAGTGCATGCAAATGAAGCTCACTGTTTTGGGGAGCGGCTCATTCATCTCCGGGCCTGAGAGGGCTGCTTCCGGTTTTGCACTCAAATTGCCAAAAGAAACAATTGCAGTTGATCTCGGCTTTGGCTCTTTTAAAAACATGCAAAGGTCAGGAATTGATTGCGCGAAGGTTAACAACCTGTTCTTCACGCATGTAGAACACCCTGACCACATAAATGACCTTTCCGCATTTTTGTTTGTAAGAAAAGGGCTTGCAGACTCTGGCTTCTCTGAAAAGAACCAGGTAAACATTTTTGGCGGACCAGGCCTTAAAGAATTTATTGAAAAAATGTTCAGGCTTTTTCCTCTGTTTGAAAACCTGCCATTCAAAGTAAAGGTTTCGGAACTTGAGCCATTTGGAACAAAAAAATTCAATGGCTTCACCCTAACAACAAAACCAATGCAGCACAGGCCAAGCAGCCTTGGCCTAAAATTTGAAGCAGGCAAAAAATCAGTGGTCTTTACTGGGGACACAGAACCAAATGAAAACCTTGTTGAACTCTCAAAAAACGTTGACCTCCTGGTAGCTGAATGCACTTTTGCCACAACAGAGGCTGGAGGGCACCTAAACGCAAGGACAGTTTCAGAAATTGCCTCAAGGTCCAAAGTAAAAAAACTTCTCCTGGCCCATTTTGAGCCAGAGGCTGAAAAATCAGACTTAAAGGCACTTGTCTCCAGGAGCTTCAAGGGGGAAATTCTTTTGGCAAGAGACTTAATGCAGGTGAGCATTTGATGGAGAAAAACGGCATAGTAATCGGCCTGGAATGCCATATCCAACTCAACACCGATAGCAAGCTTTTCTGTGGCTGCAGAACCCAGGCAGAAGAGCCAAATAGTTCCTGCTGCCCAATTTGCTTGGGCCATCCCGGTTCAAAGCCAGTGCTGAACGCAAAAGCCCTGAATTATGCCCTGCAAGTAGCGCTTGCACTGAACTGCGAGGTAAACAAAGAGTTTTTCTTCTCAAGAAAAACCTATTTTTACCCTGACATGTCCAAGGACTTCCAAATAACGCAGTACGAGATTCCAGTCGGGGTGAAGGGCCATGTTGCCCTAAGCAATGGAAAGAGGATTGGGATTACCAGAGTCCATTTGGAGGAGGATCCCGCAGCTTTAGTGCATGAAGCTGGATTGGGGGCAAGCAATTTCTCCCTAGTTGATTACAACAGGTCAGGCATTCCATTGGTTGAAGTGGTAACAGAGCCCGATTTAAGCAGCCCCCAGGAAGCCCGTGACTTTCTTGACCAGCTAACGACGATTCTTTCCTACCTCAAAGTTTATTCTCCTTCAAGTGGAACATTGAAAGCTGACTGCAATGTAAGCGTTTACGGCAATGCAAGAGTAGAGGTAAAGAACGTAACGGGAAAAAGGGGAGTGGAAAAAGCATTGGAGTTTGAGGTTGCCCGGCAGAAGAACCTGCTGCTGAACGAAAGGGAGGTTGTTAGGGAAACCCGCTCCTTTGACGAAAAGTCAATGACAACAAAGGCAACAAGGGGCAAGGAAACAGAGGAAGATTATGGTTATATCTTTGAGCCTGATTTAACTGCAATCCGATTGAGCACTGCCGAAATCAAGAAGATGAAGCAAAGGCTGCCTGAATTGCATGCTGCCAAGTCAAAGAGATTCATGCAGGAATTCAACCTGGACGAGTACACTGCAAACGTTCTTGCAAGGAATTTCACTTTAGGCCTTTTATTTGAAGAGATTGCAAAGCAGGTTGAGCCAATGATTGCCGCAAAATTCCTGACAAGGGAGCTAATGGCTGTTGTAAACAGAAGCGGGCTTGATTTGAATGCGCTTGATTTGAGTGCTGATGAAATTGCTTCCTTGCTTTCACTTCTCTTGGATAGAAGGGTTACTGAAAAGGCTGCAAAGGAGGCGATCATAGCCTACCTTACAAAGGGAGAAAAGCCAACCCAATTCATTGAAAGACAGGGCCTTGCAATGGATCTGCAAGAGAGAGACATTGAAAAGGCAGTTGAAAAAGTGCTTGCAGAAAACAAGAAAGCGGTTGCTGATTTGAAAACAGGCAACAAGAAGAGCTTGAATTTCCTGGTTGGCCAGGTGATGCACTTGACCAAAGCCAAGGCAGAGCCAAGACTCGTGCAAAAAATAATCGCAGAAAAAATAAAGGGGTGATTCAATTGATAGAGGAAATTGAGGTAAAATCAACCAAGAGAAACGAATTGATTGATATAACCGATAATGTGAAGGAGATTGCAGCCAAGAGCAGGGTGAAAGAGGGGTTGTGCATAGTGTATTGCCCCCACACAACAGCCGCTGTTATACTCAATGAAAATGCCGATCCAAGCGTTCAAACGGATATACTAAACAAGCTGAACGAGTTAGTTCCCCGTAATGCGAACTATTCCCATAGAGAGGGAAACGCCGATGCCCACATCAAAAGTGCTTTGATTGGAAATAGCAGGATCATTCTAATAAAGGGCGGGCACTTATTGCTTGGTGTCTGGGAAGGCATCTTTTTTGTGGAATCCGACGGCCCAAGAAGCAGAAAACTGGTCGTTTTAGTGAAATAGCTGCCCCTGCCTGCTCATCCTGCATACAATGCTGCTGTCAAGCCACTGCTCAAAACCATGCTTTTTGCAGTCATCTGCAAAACACTGGAAGTCCTCTTTCTCTGCCTCAGTTCGGAATTTTATTTTCTTCAAAACATCCTTGTGAATCAGAATGCAACTCAAAGAGCATGCGTCAACCCGCATCAGCCTGCTTGGAAAGACATCATCATGTTGCAATCCAACTATTTTTTTCCCCTGCTTTTTTGCAGCCATTGGGTGCATTGTTCTGAGGTAAAACTCCTCTGCTCCTTTCCTTATTTTCAGCGTAACTGGTTTTAGGCAAAGGGCAGAGCAGATTTTTTTCCCATTCTGCACTAGGCCGCTTGCAACATTTTTAGGAACCATCTGTTCCAAACCAACCAAGAGCAAGAAATCAAAGCCCCTTTTCAATGCCCTCTCAGCCAGCTTGTTTCTGTTTAATGCAATTGTTTCCTTTGCATTTTCTTTCAATTCGGCCTTTTCTATTAACATGCCTTTAATTGCTTCAAACACCCTTGAACTCTCCTTTTCCCTACTTGCATCCAGCAAAAAAGTCTCTTTGTTTTCATAGTTTATTGCCTTTAATCCCTTTAGGAAATCAACAACAGCCTGCTTCTGGCTTATGCTGATAATGCCCCCTACAAGCACCCTTGGTTCACTCATTTTTTTGCCCCCATCCCTCTTCCAATGCCTCTTTTGGCAAGCTAATTATGTGCTTGCATAAAACCGAGCTGTCAAGCCAAGCCTGTAAGCCCCTTTTCTCACAGTCCTTGAAAAAAGTGAAGTCTGCATGGTATGCAACATTCTTTTCCAGCCTGAATTTTATCTTTTCCAGCACGCTCTTATGAATCAATGCACATCCGAGGCCTCCCTTCTTTATTTCAACAAGCCTGCTTGGGAACACGCTGCCATAACCCAACTGTTTGCTAATTCCAATCTCTTTCAGGCCAGAATCAAACCAGGTGTAGTAAACCGGTGCAAATTCCACTATCTTCTCACCTGTTCTAAGCCTTGATTCAAAGTAATTGAAGTAAAGGCCACAGCACACTTCTTTGCCGTTTGAAACAAGCCTTTCAATAACATTGCTTGGAGCAATTATATCTTGGTCCAAGAAGAGCAAATACTCAAAGCCCTCTTTCAGTGCCCTTTGCCTCAGCCGCTCTCTGTCCCTTGCAACCGCTTGCTTTGCGCCTTCACTGTGGGGTGTCTTCTCTACCTTTATGCCCTTCTCCTTTTTCAGCTTTTTGAACATTTCTTCATCAGGGCTATTGTCAAAAAGCAAAACCTCTTTGTTCTTGTAGCTAAGGTTTCCAAGGCTGGCAATGAACTGGTCAATAACCTGCCTTTTGTAAGAGGTAACTGGACTGGCTACCAGAACCTTTGCTATTTCCTTACTCATAACAATCTTAGCAGATAATAATCAATTTAAATGTTGTTCAAAACCCTTCAAAGTCCCGATTAATAGCATTAAGGGAGCCGGCTTCGATTTTTGTACTATTAAGGGATTGTACCAAAACCCCTTTATAAAGCGACAGCAGCAATTAATACGGGAAGTAAAATACCTCCTGTATTTGAATTACCCCCGACTGGAAGGCAATTAATTGGGAATCTGTTTCACCTCACAATTGATTGCCTTTTTCTACTTTTTTTAAATCCTTTTTGGTTCATCTTACTGTGTATAATTTGGAGGTTTTTAGTACAATGGCGCCATGGGATTTTTTATGGGATGTTACACAGCAAGCGGTTAACATGGACTTCCTTACAAGGCTAATAGTGTTCGCTTTATCGCTTGTAATCCTTGTAGTTGCCCTTCTCGCATACAAGAGATCAAAAAGCAACAAGTTCCTGTTTGTCACAATAGCATTCTTTCTCTTTGCACTCAAGTGGGCATTGAAAGTTGTTGACATGTTCTACAGCCCAGGTGAATTCTTTCACAGGGCAGCGGAAAATGTGTTCGAGTTGTTAATCCTAATTGCACTGGTTGCAGCAATATTCAAGAAATAGGCCATCGGAGGTTTTCTTTGGAATGCGGGACGAGCAATTAGACGAGGCCCTGGCCTTGGATGTCAGGAAGAAGATTTACAGAACAATCAACCGAAATCCAGGGCTGCATTTTCGGGAGTTGCAGAGAAGAACCAAAATAGCAACAGGCAGCCTCCAATACCACCTGGAGTTCCTGCAAAAAAGGCATTTAA